>NZ_BAABCQ010000066.1:0-38093 GCF_039539045.1 Streptomyces marokkonensis | reverse complement strand
AAACGCGCCGAGTCAATCAAGGAACACCAAGCCCAGCGAGGTTAAACGCCAAGCTGAGGGGGCGGGCTTGGAGGTAGTGCCCGGCTGGCTGCTGGGGTGGACTCCTCCGTCCGGACACCCCGTTGTGGGGTGGCAGGGACGCGTGACTCACGCCCCGCATTCCTCACGCTTTCGCCACGGGTGGCGATGCTGTGGGAAGCATTCCGGTCGGCGTGGGCAACGACCCCGCACCCCCGGCAGATGAAAAGCCCCTGGCCGACACGGTTGCGCTTGCCGACGTGGCCGCTCTCGGCGCACGTCTGCGACGTGTACGCGGGTTCAACGAAGACCAGGGGGCACGTCTGCCCGCTCGGCCTTGTGGACGATGAAGTCCGGGAGCCGGATCCCGGCACACCCCCAAGTACCGGCGCGGGCCATTCACCGACGAACTCCTTGGGCGCTGCGAAGAGGTCATGCACGACGTGTGCACCGACTTCGGCGCAAAGCTGCGGGAGTTCAACGGCGAACGCGATCACGTCCACCTGCTCGCGCACTACCCGGCGACAAGAGTTCCCCGGCCAAGGAGTACATCGAGAAACCAGAAACGTCCCAGCCAAGGTCAACAGCGCAGACCCATGCACCCGCGCGGGTCAGAGCAGCGTTGAAGAAGCGCTTCCTCCCGGGCGTGAACGCCCGGGGTTCCGCGCCAGATCATGCTGAAAAGCGTGAACGATCGACGGCGAACGTCCTTTTGACGCTCAAGTGAGCGGCGCGAGGACAGAGAGGCGGGAAAGTTCACGCTTTGGGGAAGGCGCGTCGCCCCCAGGAGGCTCCACCACGCCCCGCGCCGGAGGTGACTCCGACACCGACCGGCCCCACGGCGGACAGAGGCCCGGACCGTCAGGCGGAAATGCCGTCGATCCGGGCCATCGCGTCCTCCGCGCCGTACGGCTGCAAGTACGGCAGCCAGCGCGGGTCCCGGTGCCCCGTGCCGATGATGCGCCAGGCCAGACCGGTGGGCGGGGCGGGTTTGTGGCGCAGGCGCCAGCCGATCTCGCCGAGGTGACGGTCGGCCTTGACGTGGTTGCAGCGGCGGCAGGACGCCACCACGTTGTCCCACGCGTGCAGGCCCCCGCGACTGCGCGGGATGACGTGGTCGACGCTGGTGGCGGCGGCACCGCAGTACATGCAGCGGCCCCCGTCGCGGGCGAAGAGCGCCCGCCTGGTGAGCGGGACGGGCCCCCGGTAGGGAACCCGCACGAACCGCTTGAGCCGGACCACGCTGGGTGCGGGCACGGTGACGGTCGCGCTGTGCAGATGGGCGCCGGACTCCTCGAGGCATATGGCCTTGTTCTCGAGGACGAGGACGAGCGCGCGGCGGAGCGGTACGACGCCGAGTGGCTCGTACGACGCGTTGAGAACCAGGACATGCGGCACGGATGCCTCCTTGTACGCCGGCGGCGCGTGGCTCGCGCCGGGACGATCCGTAGTCAGTCTCCCCTCATGCCTGGTGGAAGCGCCACCATGTCCCGGTAACGGGCTGGGAGTGTTTTCGACCACACGGAGTTCATCCCCAGGACGGTGACCTGTTCAAGCGCGGGTGAGTACCGTCTCTCCCGCCCATTTCGGGGCGATCCGCGCTCGGTGCCCCGTTAGTGTGGTGCACCTGTCCGTCCGGTGACCTTTCCGTGACCTCGGGCCGGGCCCTGGACCGGCCCCAGGACCGGACCCGTGAGAACGGGCCGCCGCTTCTGGAGGTATCCGCCGTGTCCCTGTCCGCCGCCGTCCTGATGGCCGCCGGTTCGTCGCCGTCCCCGACGCCGTCCCCGACGGCCCCGGCGATGCCCTCGCTCCAGGAGGCCCACGAGAGCGCGTCGAACGCCGCCGGCTGGGTCGAGGAGAACTGGTCGACGTGGCTGGCGATCGGGCTGCGGGTGCTGCTGATCGTGGTGATCGCGACGGTGCTCAGAGCGGTGGTGCGACGGGCGATCACCAAGCTGATAGACCGGATGAACCGCAGGCCCGGGTCGGGCGGCGGCACCGCGCTGAGCGGGCTGCTGGTCAACGCCGAGCGGCGCCGTCAGCGCTCGGAGGCCATCGGGTCCGTACTGCGCTCGGTGGCCAGCTTCGTCATCCTCGGTACCGCGGCCCTGATGGTGCTGGGCACCTTCCAGATCAACCTGGCGCCGCTGCTGGCGTCCGCCGGTGTGGCGGGCGTGGCGATCGGCTTCGGCGCCCGAAACCTGGTCACCGACTTCCTCTCCGGTGTCTTCATGATCCTGGAGGACCAGTACGGCGTCGGCGACAGCATCGACGCGGGCGTGGCCTCGGGTGAGGTCATCGAGGTCGGGTTGCGGGTGACCAAGCTGCGCGGCGACAACGGCGAGATCTGGTACGTCCGCAACGGCGAGGTCAAGCGGATCGGCAACCTCTCCCAGGGCTGGTCGACGGCCGGCGTGGACGTCACCGTCCGCTCCGACGAGGACCTCGACAAGGTCAAGGAGACCATCGCCGCGGTCGGCGAACGGATGAGCAAGGAAGAGCCCTGGAACGAGATGCTCTGGGGCCCGATCGAGGTGCTCGGCCTGGACTCCGTACTGCTCGACTCCATGGTGGTGCGGGTCTCCGCGAAGACCATGCCCGGCAAGGCCCTCACCGTCGAGCGCGAACTGCGCTGGCGCATCAAGCGGGCCTTCGACGCTGCCGGCATCGCGATCGTCGGCGGCGCCACGGTAGCGCTGGAGGGCGCCCCGGCAGCCGCCGACCCGACGGCGGGTGTCGCAGCACCCTCCGCCTACGCCAGCACGGTGTCCCCGCAGTCCATCGCGGCGTCTCCGATCCCGCCGCCGAGCACCGCCAAGTAGCGGCCCCGGACGGCCCGCTCACGGTGGTCATCCCTCCTCGCGGCCTGCGCGCCAAACTCCATGAACCTCGATCCGCGCCTCCCCGTCTACTTCTCGCAGCCTATTCCCTTCTTACCGACCGGCAAATACGACGTCGCAAAGCGTTCCAGCTCGTCTCGCAGATCCATGGCCTCACTGCTCGGCATGTTCATATCGATGTCGAGCACATGACTCTTCTTCCCCTCCCCGCACGGAGTGACGGCGATGAATTTCCCGTCGGCGATGACCGCATTGGTCACACCCTTGGCCTTCTGCGGATTCCGGAAAGCACTCACATCCCGCGCATGCTCAAGCGCGTCGAACGAGTTTTGACCACTGTATTCCACGATGTAAAGAGCGGCCTTTCCGTCCACCGACACCGTGCACCGCGCGTACTCGTCCTTTCTCGGGGACTGGGGCTCGGCCTTCACGTCATCGCCGTCCGGCAGCAATGGAGCCGTGAGTTCGGGCGTGATCGCGACACCGCAGAGCTGCTCGGGAATCGCGTAGCTCTTGTCGTTGCCGCATGCCGACAGACCGACGGCCAGGACCGCCACCGACGCTCCCGAGAGAACGATTCTGCGGAATATCCTAACGATCATTGAGGCCCAATACCTGCAATCCTGTTGGCGGTGCTGTTTCCGTTGAAGGCGGAGTTTCCGATGGAGTCCTGACGCAGATACTCGTTCCCTTCCTGCGAGAGTCGATGGTCAGGATGCTCCGCGCTCCACTCGTCCCCCAGGGCCTGCAAATACCCTTGCCGTGACTGGAAATTCTGAGTGTTGTCGATGGCCGCCTCGTCGTCGATGCGCTGCTGTTCCTCCAGCTGCCAGGCATAGGCCGCCGAGTCCACACCGCGTTGGAGCGCGTCACCCACCACCGGAACAAAGTTCGCCACTCCACCGAACCCGTGATAGCCCCACTTGGCGGGCCAGGACGGGTCGTCCTTGTCGGTGTCGATCGCCTGGTAACGGGCGGATTCCATGAAACCGACCGTTTGCCCCGCCCGCTTGAGCTCTTCCTCGGGATCGCCTTGGTGCTCGGCATGGATATCGGTGATGATCGCCTGGTTCACGCCCTCCGTCAGGAGACCGTAGGCGTTCTGATCCCGAGAGACCTGTTTGGACACTTCCAACAGGTCCTCGTAGTTCAGCGGGCTCGCCGCGGTGTCCAGGGAACTCGCCGACTGGTGGACTTCGTCTCCCCAGTTCCCCAGGAGCAGCGCCATGTCGTCCCGCAGTTCGGGCGGAAAGTCGTCGCCCTTGCCGGACAGGCGCCCCAGAGCGCCCTCCAGAACCTGCCGCTGCGGGTCGGTGTGCTCGTACGAGGTCAGGACGTGCGGCTGGTCCGGGTTGAGGCCGGTTCCCGCCGCCAGCAGCGCCTTGCCCAGCGCGTCGCGGGACTGTGTCGTGCCGTCGCCCTGACCGAACGGGTCGTCCTCGTCGTAGAACTCGCGGTCCTTGAGGAGGTAGTCGGCCCAGTCGTCGTCGTTGAAGAGCTTCGTCGCGACGTCGGGGTTGTGGGAGACCGCCTTGAGGTATCCGCCCATGGGATCGGTGCCCGGCCGACCGAAGTCCCCGTCGGCGTCCTTGCCCGTGTAGTCGAGCTGGGCCGCGATTCCGGGGTTGCCCCAGATCGCCTCCGGCTCGAAGGGCTTCTTCTTCTCCTCGAAAGTGCGCAGGGCGTCGCCGTACTCGTTCAGGAAGTCGCTGTCGAACTTCCCCTTCACCATGAGGTTGCTCATGATCTGGAAGCCGTACGGCTTGACCATGATGCCCTCGTGCCCGAACTGCTTGCCGCCGGCGGCGATGATGTCCCGCTTCCACGCCTCCATCTCGGGGGAGTGGCTGTGTGACGCGTTCGCCAAGGACATGCTGAGGTTCTGTTGCGCCTGCCCCAGCAGCTTGGCCCGCTCTCCCTCGGGCGTGTTGCCCTGGCCCGGGTCGGCCAGGTCGCGCCAGAACTGGAGGGTCCCGTCCGCCCCGAGGCCGGTGGCGAAGGTTTCGGTGAAACCGGGGTTGTCCCGCTGGTCCTCCAACATCTCGTTGAAGCGGGCCAGTTTCTCCTCACTCCACTCGTCCACGTGCCCCTTGCCGATCTCCCTCCTCCAGTACTCGGCGTCCGCTCTGCCTTGCGCGCGGTCCGCCTCCTCGACCGAGTCGGCGCCCTTCTCCGTGAAGTCGTACTTGTTCTTCACCAGGGCACGCAGGGCGCGGGCGACGACCCGGTCGGTCTCACTCGCCTCCGTGAGGATCTTGTTGATCCTGCGCTGGGCGACGTCGAGCTCCTCATCGGTCGGCTTGTGGATGTCGTCGCTGCTTCCGGCCGCCGCGCCGGAGGGAACCGACGCGATGACGCTGCCGTTCCCGTTGACGTAGATGTTCCGTTTCGCCAGGTCGTCGATGGCGGTGCGCAGGTCCGCCTTGTGCTTGACGAAATCGGAGTGAGCGCCTTGGAGCAGGCCGTGCACGCTCTTCGCTTCCGCGGCGGCGTCCGAGAACTGCTTCGCCGTCTTGGTGACGAACTCCCGCGAGACGGTGGCGTTGACGCCCTTCCAAGTCGCCGCGTTCGCCTTGCTCCTCAGGCCCTCGCCGCTGACCTGGCCGCCGTCACCCCCGGTGGCGAGTTTCTCCAGCCGACCGGTCATGGTCTTCCAGTCGTCCACGGCGGTCTTCAGACCGCCCAGTCTCAGATCGGTGAGCTCTTGGACGGTGAGCGTGTCCGCCACGTGTGATCAGTCCCCGTTGTCCGTGCGTGGTGTTCCGCCGGCAGGCGTCAGTGGAAGTAGTCGTTGATGCGCGAGGGTGTCAACAGGTCGCCTGCCGCGTTTCTCATGCCCGCCTCCACGTAGGCCTCGTCCTTCGAGTGTTGGGCCCGGGTGAAGTCCAGGTGATTGGAGATGTGCGCGCAGGCCTGTTTCAACGTGCCGAGCTGGGTGTTCCACCCGTCGTGCACCTCGAGCAGCGCTGCTCCCATGTCCAATCCGTCGTTGAAAAGGGAGTTGGACGCGGTGAACGTGCTCGGCCGTGCGAGGTCACCATCCGTCGACACCTGCGACAGCAGGTCGTACGCCATGTTGCCCAGTTTGCCCAACTCGTCGTCGTGCACCACCAGGTCGCCCGGTGCGGTGTCACCGCCGACATTGGCCGGCAGTTGATTCAACTGCATGTGCGCCGACTGACTCTGAACAGCCTCGGTCTTGATGCGCTCCCACTCGTCCCACGCCATCCGGCACTTCCTCCCCGTACGCGTTCGCGATGGGCCCGGCGGTTCCGTGCCTGCGCCCCAACACCTCGAATATTCCTACCATGTGCTACTCGCGCCGCCTGGGCTCCCCTTCGATAGCGGTGGCGTCGGGCTCCGAGCGTCATCGGGCAGCGGGCGTCGCGCTCGTCCTTTGCGAGGGGACCGATCGCCCTGCCCCGGAGCGGGCTCTTGACGGTTCCTCCGTGCAGTCCTACGTTTCTCGACCAACAGGAAGCTTTCCTGACAGATGTGGATCGCTACGGTGAACTTCCCCACCGCGCGCTGAAAAGCTGAGCGGCGAGAGGCAGGTGTGGACACGCATGGCAGGAACCGTCGGTACGCCGGGCACCCCGAGCGTCCTGCGCGCCATGAACGACCGGGCCGCCCTGGATCTCCTGCTGGAGCACGGGCCGCTGTCCCGTACCCGGATCGGTAAACTCACCGGACTGTCGAAGCCGACCGCCTCCCAGCTGCTGGCCCGCCTGGAGGCGGCGGGGCTGGTCCTGGCGGGTGGTACGACCGAGGGCCGCCCCGGACCCGGCGCCCAGCTCTACGAGGTCGACCCGGCCGCCGCGTACGCCGCCGGAATCGACGTCACCCCGGGCCGCGTCCTCGCCGCGGTCGCCGACGTCACCGGGCGCACGGTCGGCCGGCACGAGCTGCCCACCCCGGGCCGCCGTGCCGCCGTCCCGGTCGTCCAGCAGGTCACCGACGCCCTCGACGGCGCGGCGAAGGCCGCCGGACTCGCCAGGGGCGACGTCCACCGCGTCGTCATCGGCACCCCGGGCGCCTTCGATCCGGGCACCGGACGGCTGCGCTACGCCTCCCACCTGCCCGGCTGGCACTCCCCGACCCTCCTCGACGAACTCGCCGCCGCCCTGCCGATGCCGGTCGAGTACGAGAACGACGTGAACCTCGCCGCCGTGGCCGAGCAGCGCCTCGGCGCGGCCCGGGGCCACGAGGACTTCGTCCTGCTGTGGAACCAGGAGGGGCTCGGCGCCGCCCTGGTCCTCGGCGGCCGGCTGCACCGCGGCTGGACCGGCGGCGCCGGCGAGGTCGGGTTCCTGCCCGTGCCGGGAGCCCCACTGGTCCGCAAGGTCAGCCGTACGGGCAGCGGTGGCTTCCAGGAGCTGGCCGGCTCCCAGGCCCTGCCGGGGCTGGCCCGGGAACTCGGCGTCGATTCCGTGCCCTGCGGGTCGTACGTCGAGGTGGCCGCCGCCCTGGTCGCCCGGGGCGCCCGGGCCGACGAAGACAACGACCCGCACCGCCGCCTGCTGCGGACCTATGCCACTCGCCTGGCCACCGGCCTGGCCTCCCTCGTCTCCGTCCTGGACCCCGAGCTCGTGGTCCTGAGCGGCACCTCGCTCACCACAGGCGGTGAGGCGCTGCGCGCCCTGGTCCAGGACGAGCTGGAGGAGCTGGCAGCGTCCAGGCCCCGGCTCGCCGTCGGCGACGTGACCGAACACCCCGTCCTGCGCGGCGCGCTGGAGAGCGCGCTGGCGACCACCCGCGACGAGGTCTTCGACACCTCGCGCTGACCCCGCGCCCCCCTCGGCTTCACTCCGCGCACCCCCGTCCCGCACCACCACTCCGTCCCGCCACGCCTGCCTCAGGGAGATCCGCCATGCCCGGAATATCCAGAAAAGCAGCTCTCGCGGTCGCCGTCTCCGCCTCTCTCACCCTTCTCGCCACCGCCTGCACCGGTCAGTCCGACACCGGAGCCACGGACGATCCGAACGCCGGGACGACCATCACCTTCTGGCACGGCTGGAGCGCGCCCGCCGAGGTGAAGGCCGTACAGGCGAACGTGGACCGCTTCGAGAAGGCGCACCCCAATATCAAGGTGAAGGTCGTCGGCAACATCAACGACGACAAGCTCAACCAGGCCCTGCGCGCGGGCGGCTCGAAGGGACCGGACGTGGTGTCGTCGTTCACGACCTCCAACATCGGCAAGTTCTGCTCCTCGGGCGCCTTCCTCGACCTGAAGCCGTTCATCGAGAAGTCGAAGCTCGACCTGGACGCGCTCATCCCGAAGCCGATGCTGGAGTACACGCAGTTCGAGGGGACCCGCTGCGCCCTGCCGCTGCTCGGCGACGCCTACGGCCTCTACTACAACAAGGACGCATTCGAGGCGGCCGGGATCGAGCAACCGCCGAAGACCTGGTCGGAGTTGACCGAGGTGGCGAAAAAGCTGACCAAGGCGAAGGCCGGCGGCGACGGCTACGAGCAGCTCGGCTTCATGCCGAACTACCACGGCTACGAGACCGTCGTCGACCACTACATGTCCCAGTGGGACCACGCCTACTTCGACGAGGACGGCAAGTCGAACGTTGCCGAGGATCCGGCCTTCGCGGAGATGTTCACGTACCAGAAGAAGCTCGTCGACGACCTCGGCGGCTTCGACCGGCTGGAGAAGTACCGCAACACCTTCGGCGACGAGTGGGGCGCGAAGCACCCCTTCCACACCGGTCAGGTGACCATGCAGCTCGACGGCGAGTGGCGGCTCGGCATGGCGAAGGACGCGGGCGTCGACTTCGAGATCGGTACCGCTCCGATGCCCGTCGCCGACGACGAGGTGGACGAGTACGGCAAGGGCTTCCTCTCCGGCACCGTCATGGGCATCGCCCCGCAGAGCGAGAAGCAGAACGCCGCGTGGGAGCTGGTGGAGTACATGACGACGGACACCGGGGCGGTCGTGGCCTTCGCCAACGCCATCCGCAACGTGCCCTCCACGTTCCCGGCCCTGAAGTCACCCGACCTGACGACGGACCCGGCGTTCAGGACCTTCCTCGACATCGCCCAGCACCCCGAGTCGAACTCCCCGCCGGCCTCCGTCAACGGCGCCACGTACCAGCTGACTCTCCAGGACTTCGGCTACCAGTACGAGTCGGGCAAGGTGAAGGATCTGAAGGCCGGGCTGGAGAAGACCGCCGCGCAGATCGACCGCGACATCGAGCAGACGAAGTAGCGGTCCGTGACCACGAACACTCTCCGCGCGAAGCGCCGGTCCTCGGCGCTTCGGACGGTGGCCTTCATGTCACCGTGGATCGTCGGGTTCGGCATCTTTTTCGCCTATCCCATGGTGTCCACCGTCTACTTCTCGCTGATGAAGTACGACGGCTTCGGCGTCCCGGAGTTCCGGGGGCTGGAGAACTGGGCGTACGTCTTCCAGGACTACCCGATGTTCTGGCCGGCCCTGCGCAACACCCTCTGGCTCGTCCTGGTGATGGTGACCTGCCGCGTCGTGTTCGGACTCGGGGTCGGGCTGCTCATCACGAAGATCAGGACGGCGACGGGTGTCTTCCGCACCCTTTTCTACCTGCCCTACCTCGCCCCGCCGGTCGCCGCGACGCTGGCCTTCGTCTTCCTCCTCAACCCCGGCACCGGCCCGGTCAACTCCGTCCTGGAGGGCCTCGGCGTACCGGCGCCCGGCTGGTTCACGGACTCCGCGTGGTCCAAGCCGGCGCTGACCGCGCTCGCGCTGTGGGGCGTGGGCGACCTCATGGTCATCTTCATGGCCGCGCTGCTCGACGTACCGAAGGAGCAGTACGAGGCGGCCGAGCTGGACGGGGCGTCGGCCTGGCAGCGGTTCCGGTTCGTCACGCTGCCGAACATCTCGCCCATCGTGCTGTTCGCCGTGGTCACGGGCGTGATCCAGACGATGCAGTACTACACGCAGCCACTGGTCGCGGGAAAGGTCGCCTCCGGGATCATCGGCGGCTCCGGCCAGTCCTTCGAGCCGGGCTACCCGGACAAGTCGACCCTCACCCTCCCCCAGCTCGTCTACAACCTCGGCTTCCAGCGCTTCGACTACGGCTCCGCCTGCGTGGTCGCCCTCGTGCTGTTCGCGCTGGCCATGGCGTTCACGGCGCTGCTGATGCGCCGCCGGGGCGGTCTGATCCAGGCAGGTGAACGATGACCCGGGTACGGGAACGACCCGTGGTGGCTGTTACGCCCCCGACCGAACAGCGCACCGCCAGACGGCGCGTCCTGCTGGAGTGGATCGCCGTCCACTGCCTGGGCGTGGCCGCCGCGCTCTTCTTCGTCCTGCCGTTCGTGTTCGTGGTGCTCACCTCGCTGATGAGCGACCAGCAGGCCCTCACCCGCGACCTGTGGCCGCACACCTGGGAGTGGGGCAACTACCGCACGGTCCTGGACACGCCCGGCTTCCTGACCTGGTGGAAGAACACGCTGCTCTACGCCGGTCTGGGCACCGTCCTGACCGTCGTGTCGTCCGTCCCCGTGGCGTACGCGCTGGCCAAGTTCCGCTTCCGGGGGCGGCATCTGTCCCTGATGCTGGTGATCTCGATGATGATGCTGCCCCCACAGGTGGTCATCATCCCGATGTACCTGTTCTGGGCGAAGCAGCTGGACCTGTCGGGCACGCTCTGGCCGCTGATCATCCCGATGGCCTTCGGTGACGCGTTCTCCATCTTCCTGCTGCGGCAGTTCCTGCTGACCATCCCGGACGAGTACCTGGACGCGGCGCGGGTGGACGGCTGCGGGGAGCTGCGCACCCTGCTGAAGGTCGTCCTGCCGATGGCGAGACCGGGCATCGCGGCCGTTGCCCTCTTCCAGTTCTTCTACGCCTGGAACGACTACTTCGGCCCGCAGATCTACGCATCGGAGAACCCCGGCGCCTGGACCCTCTCCTACGGACTGGAGTCCTTCAAGGGCGCCCACCACACCGACTGGAACCTCACCATGGCCGCGACCGTGCTGGTCATGGCCCCCGTGATCCTCGTGTTCTTCTTCGCGCAGAAGGCGTTCGTCGAGGGCGTCACGCTGACCGGAGTCAAGGGATGAACAAGGAGACGGGCAAAGGGATGAGCGAAGGGATGACGGCTGTATGAAACTCACCGTGGTCGGCGGCGGTTCGACCTACACGCCCGAACTCGTGGACGGGTTCGCCCGGTTGCGGGACACGCTGCCGGTCGAGGAACTCGTCCTCGTCGATCCGGCGCCGGACCGGCTGGAGCTGGTGGGGGACCTCGCCCGCCGCATCTTCGCCAGGCAGGGCCACGACGGCCGCATCGTCACCACCCGTGACCTGGACGCGGCCGTGGACGGCGCCGACGCCGTACTGCTCCAGCTGCGCGTCGGCGGCCAGGCGGCCCGCGAGCAGGACGAGACCTGGCCGCTGGAGTGCGGCTGCGTCGGCCAGGAGACGACCGGCGCGGGCGGCCTGGCCAAGGCGCTGCGCACCGTTCCGGTGGTGCTGGACATCGCCGAGCGGGTCCGCCGGGCCAACCCGGACGCCTGGATCATCGACTTCACTAACCCGGTCGGCATCGTGACCCGCGCCCTGCTCCGGGCCGGGCACCGGGCGGTCGGCCTGTGCAACGTGGCGATCGGACTGCAGCGCAAGTTCGCCGCGCTGCTCGGGGTGGCACCCGCCGACGTCCACCTGGACCACGTGGGCCTCAACCACCTCACCTGGGAGACCGGCGTCCGCCTCGGCGGCCCCGAGGGCGAGGACGTCCTGCCCCGGCTGCTGGCCGAGCACGGGGACGCCGTCGCCGCCGATCTCCGCCTGCCCCGGCCCCTCCTCGACCGCCTGGGCGTCGTCCCCTCCTACTACCTGCGTTACTACTACGCCCACGACGAGGTGGTCGGGGAACTGCTCACCAAGCCGTCGCGGGCCGCCGAGGTGGCGGCGATGGAACGGCGACTGCTGGAGATGTACGCCGATCCGGCCCTGGACGAGAAGCCCGCCCTGCTGGCGAAGCGGGGCGGCGCCTACTACTCGGAGGCGGCCGTGGACCTGGCCGCAGCCCTGCTCGGCGGCGCGGGCTCCCCGTACCAGGTGGTGAACACCTACAACCGGGGCACACTGCCCTTCCTCCCCGACGACGTGGTGATCGAGGTGCCGGCCGCGGTGGGCCCGAAGGGGGCCGCTCCGCTACCGGTGCCGGCCGTGGACCCGCTGTACGCGGGGCTGATGGCGAACGTGACGGCGTACGAGGACCTGGCCCTCGACGCGGCGCTGCGCGGCGGCCACGACCGGGTGCTGCGGGCACTGCTCGCCCACCCGCTCGTCGGGCAGTACGCGCAGGCCGAGCAGCTCACCGACCGGCTGATCGCGCACAACCGGGAGCACCTGGCGTGGGCCTGAGCGCGAGTCTGCTCGCCGTCGACGCGGGCAACAGCAAGACCGACGTGGCGATCGTGGCGGCCGACGGGGAGGTACTCGCCACGGCCCGCGGCGGGGCCTTCCGGCCACCCGCCGTTGGCGTCGAACGAGCGGTGGACGCCCTCGGGGAGGCGGTGACGCGGGCCTTCGCGGCGGCGGGCGTCGGCTCCGTCGAACACGTCTCGGCGTGCCTGGCCAACGCGGACCTGCCCGTGGAGGAGGAGCAGCTGGCCGCCGCGCTGCACGCGCGGGGGTGGGGCGCGAGGGTGGACGTACGCAACGACACGTTCGCCGTCCTGCGGGCGGGTGTCGACGAGCCGCTCGGCGTCGCCGTGGTCTGCGGAGCCGGCGTCAACTGCGTCGGCATGCGCCCCGACGGCCGCACCGCCCGTTTCCCGGCCATCGGGCGCCTCTCCGGCGACTGGGGCGGCGGCTGGGGCCTGGCCGAGGAGGCGCTGTGGCACGCGGCGCGGGCGGAGGACGGCCGGGGCCGGCCCTCGGAACTGGCCCGCACCCTGCCGGCCCACTTCGGGCTCGGCTCGATGTACGCGCTCATCGAGGCCCTGCACCTGCGGCACATCGAGCCCGTACGGCGCCACGAGCTGTCCCCCGTGCTGTTCGCCACGGCGGCCGACGGCGATCCGCTCGCCCGGGCGGTCGTCGACCGGCAGGCCGACGAGGTGGTGGCCATGGCCACGGTCGCGCTGACCCGGCTGGACCTGCTCGCCGGACGGACACCCGTCCTGCTGGGCGGCAGCGTCCTGGCGGCGCGGCACCCGCAGCTCGACGACCGGATACGGGAGCTGCTGGCGGACGTCGCCCCCGAGGCCGTACCGCGGGTGGTGACGGCACGGCCGGTGCTGGGCGCGGTGCTGCTGGGGCTGGACCGGGCGGGGGCGGCCCCCGAGGCCCACGCGCGGGCGCGGGCGCACTTCACCGCCTGAGGAGCCGCCCGTCCACGGCTGGAGACCCGGTCCACAGGCCGGCGGGGAGGGAACCGACCCGGTTCCGGTGGCGTGTTCATGGGCAGGGGTGGTGTGGTGCGAAGCACCGTGATCGGAACACCGTGATCGGAACACCGTGATCGGCGTGACCGGCGTGACCGGAGCACCGGCGGCGGAACACCCGGATCGGAACAAGATCGGGCGAAGGCCGGTGCGAATGCCGGTGCGGGCAGCGATACTTGCGGCGACGGATGACCATGGGGGAGGTCAGCAGTGACTCAACAGCCGAAGGGCAGCGGGGCGCCACCACCCGGTCAGGGCGTGTCCACCATGCCCGCCGTACCGCCGCAGGCGCACCCACAGCCGCACTCGCAGCCGCAGCCGTCGCCCCGGCAGCGGCCAGGCGCCGGCGCCCCCGCCACGCCCCCTCCGGCGTCGCCCCGCCGCACCGCGTTCGCCGAGGGTGTGGACCGGCTGCGCGCGGCGGCCGTCACCGAACCGGGGCGGCTGCGCATCATCGGCGCGCTGCTCGCCGCGCTGGTCGTCGCCTTCGGCACCGTCACCGCCTGGCAGATGCAAGACCGGCACACAGCGGCCGACGACGTGCTCTTCCGCAGCCAGCCGCTCACCTCCGACGCGGCCGACATCTACCGCTCCCTCGCCGAGGCCAACACGGCCGCGTCCAGCGGATTCCTGGCCGGCGGCCAGGAGACCAAGGCGTCCCGCGACGGGTACGAGAAGGGCATCCGCACCGCCGCCGAGGGCCTCGTGAAGGCCGCCGCCGGCTCGGACGCCGACTCCCCCTCCGCGAAGACCATCACCAGGCTCAACCGCCTCCTGCCCGAGTACAAGGGCCTCATCGAGCGCGCCCGCACCTACAACCGCCAGGGCTTCCCGGTCGGCGGGGCCTATCTGCGCTACGCCAACGAGAAGATGCAGAAGGAGATGCTCCCGGCGGCGGAGGACCTCTACAAGACGGAGAACCAGCGGCTGCACGCCGACTACGGCGACGCCAAGCCCTACCCCTGGGCCGCGCTGGCCCTCGGCGTCCTCGCGCTCGCCACCCTGGCCTGGGCACAGCACCGCACCTACCGGCGCACCCACCGCGTCCTGAACCAGGGCCTGGTGGCCGCCACGGCCACCACCACGATCGTCCTGCTCTGGCTGGTCGTCGGCCACAGCGTCGCACGATCGGACCTGCGCGACTCCTACGAGAACGGCGTGCGCTCGCTGAACGTGCTGAACGACGCCCGCCTCGCCTCCCTCAAGGCCCGGGGCAACGAGAACCTCACCCTGGTGGCGCGCGGCGCGGAGACGAAGAAGGTGGACGGCGAGACGTACGACGCCTACGACTACGAATTCGGCCAGAACATGGCCGCTCTCGGCAAGAAGCTGGCCGAGGCGAAGCGGCTCGCCGACGACGAGGCGGGCAGGCTGCCCGTCGCCGCGGCCAACCGCGACATGACGGAATGGAAGAAGCGCCACGCGTCGGCCCGCGAACAGGACGAGAACGGCAACTACCAGCAGGCGCTGGACCTGGTCATCGGCGGCAAGGGGGCCACGGTCGAGTGCTTCGACGGCGTGGACGCCTCGCTCGACGACGCCCTGAAGCACGAGAAGCGGGAGTTCGAGCAGGCGGCCGGCGACGGCCTCGACGCGATGGACCACCTGCCGCAGGGCGCGGGTGTCCTCGCCGGCCTCGGCGCGGCGGGCGCGCTGCTGGGCATCGGCCGCAGGCTCTCGGAGTACCGGTGAAGCGCGGCGCGGACCCGGCCGACGGGCGGGAGGGGACACCCCTGAAAGGAGGCGCCAGGATGCGCGCACGACGACTGCGGGGCGGCCTGAGGGGCTGGGGCGGTGTGGGGGCGATGGCCTTCGCCTGCGCCCTCGCCGTGCTCTTCGCCCTGCTCCTGCCGCTGGTCCGCTCGCACGGCGAGGGCGGTGGCACGGGCACGGGCGGCCACGGTGTCGCCCACGGCAGCCAGGCGCGCGCCGCCGAGGAGTGCACGGAACCGTGGAAGCAGACGCTGTCCCCGTCCGGTGCCGACGGCCCCACCATCGACGAGATCCAGAACCGCCGGGGCGAGAAACGCAAGCTGATCGTCGGCGTCGACCAGAACAGCTACCGCTGGGGCTACCGCGACCCCAACAGTGGCGGTGACGCCGGGCTGGAGGGCTTCGACATCGACCTGGTGCGCCGTATCGCGGAGGACATCCTCGGCGACCGGAACGCCGTGCAGTTCAAGGCGATCACCACCGACCAGCGCATCCCCGCGATCGAGGACGGCTGGGTCGACATGGTCGTCCGCACGATGACCATCAGCTGCGACCGGCTGACCGAGGTCGCCTTCTCCGCGCCCTACTTCAAGACCGGCCAGCAGGTGCTGGCGCCCAAGTCCTCGGGCATCACCGGGTACGACAAGACGCTGGCCGGCAAGAAGATCTGCACGGCGGCGGGTTCGACAGCGCTGAGCACGCTGAAACGGGACCAGAAGAACGGCGAGCCGACCGCCGACGTCGACCTCGACACCACCGTGCCCAACCAACTGGACTGCCTGGTACGGCTCCAGCTCGGTGAGGTCGACGCGGTCGTCACCGACGGCGCGCTCGCCGCGAGCCTGGCCGCACAGGACCCCACGGTCGGACTGCGGGGCACCCCCTTCACCGACGACGAGTACTACGGCGTGGCGATGCAGAAGGACGCCGACGACCTGGTACGCCGGGTCAACCAGATCCTCGTGGAGTGGCGCGCGGACGACACCAGGGGCTGGACGTACTCGTACGACCGGTGGCTGTCACAGACCATGGAAGACGCGGCGCAGTGGGAGCCACCGGAGAAGCCGGAGTACCTGCGCACGAGCTGAACGACCGCCGCACACACGGAAAGACACGGAAAGACCACGAGACCACGTACAGGTCCGCGACAGCGAGAGGTGATCGATGGGCGACACGGGACCCACCGGGCCGGTGATGGACCGGGACGAGGTGGACCGTGCGCTGGCGCGGCTCGGCGCGGAGCACGAGGCCGTCGAGACCTCGCTCCTCGCCCTCCAGGACCACGCGGGCCGCAGACTCCTCGAAGGCGCCGAACTCACGGGGGTGACCGGCGAGCGCTGGGCCGCCGCCGAGGCGTCGATCACGCTGCTGTGGACCTACTTCGACGCGTACACGGGCGCGCTGCGCACCGCCCGGGAGATCCGCTCCCGGCGCCGTTGGTCCAGCCGTGAGGACCTGGTGGCGCTGACCGAGCTGCTGAGCGGCGAGGCCGTCACCGTGGCGGGCGGCGCCGCCGTGGCCACCGCCGACGCGCCCACCCCGCACGGCGGTCCGGGCCGCCTCAGCGAACGGTACTCGCTGGTCACGCTGGTGGACCGGATGAACCAGCTGTACGCGGCCGCCCTCGACATGGTGGTCGCCGCCGACGCGGTGTGGTCGGCGCTGCCCGCGCGGATCGATCTGCTCGCCGCCGAGCTCCATCGCACGCGCCGGCTCGCGCACTCCGTGGGCGTCCGTCCCGGCGAGCACCCGGCCGGCGACGACCTGGAACGGATCACCCGCACCCTGACGAGGCTGCGCGAGCAGGTGGTGTCCGACCCGCTGGCCTTCTGGCTGCCCGCAGAGGGCAGTTCGGCGCCGGGCGGTGGCCGGCCGGACACCACGGTGTACGACCGGGAGGCGCGCGCCCTGGAGGACGTGCGCCGCGAGATCGACGCCGTGCTGGCCGTGCGCCAGGACGCCGAGCAGCGGATCGTACGGCTGCGGGACGTCCTCTCCCGCGCGGACCGCACGCTCGCCGAGGCCCGCACCGCGCGCGGCGAGGTGCTGGCGAAGATCGCCGCGACGGAGGTGCCCGTGGTCGGCGGACCGCCGACCGCGCTGCAGGAGCAGCTGTCGGCGGCCGCCGAGTACCGCAGACACGCGCAGTGGCACCGCCTGTCCCCGCTCCTGGAGTCCCTGGAGGAGAAGGCGGAGGACGAACTGCTGCGCGCCCGCGAGTCGCTGACGGCGGTCACCGCGCCGCTCGCGGTCCGCGCCGAGCTGCGCGGCCGGCTCGACGCGTACCGGGCGAAGATGAGCCGGCTCGGCCACGCCGAGGATCCCGAGCTGGTCGAGAAGTACGAGAAGGCGCGCCGCATGCTGTGGAGCGCGCCCTGCGACCTGCGCGTGGCCGGGCAGGCCGTACTGCGCTACCAGCACGCGGCGGCCGAAGTACTCGGCTCGGCCCCGCGGGTGCCCGGTCAGGGCGGGCCGATGGACCGGACGGGGCCCGGCGCGTGAGCGACGAGGGGGAGGCAGCGTCATGAGTGAGGCAGGGCGGGCGTGTCAGCGCCCCGGCTGCGGTGGGGCCTACGAGGACATGGGCGGCGGCGAGCTGTACTGCGACACCTGCGGCCTCGCGCCGGTCGTCGCCTCCAACGGCATGGTCGGCTCGACACCGACCGGGATCACCGGAGGCGGCGGGCGGGGCTCGCGCGGCTCCCGGGGTTCGCACGGTTCGGCGGGCAGCGGGAGTTCACGGTCCAGCGGCCGCAGTCGCAGTTCGCGTACGTCGTCGCAGTCGTCGAAGTCGCGGCGTTCGGTGTCGGGACGCCTCTCGCGGGCGGTCTCGGGGCGGTCGACGAGTCGGTCGGTGTCGGTGCGCAGCTCGGGTGCCCCCGCCGGTTCCTCCGGGCGCGGGCGCCTCGGCGCCGGCCTGGTCGAGGTCCCGGCGATCCCGCGGCCGAACCCGCGATCGATGGTGCTGGACAACCCCGAGGTGCCCGAGCGGAAGCGGTTCTGCTCGCGCTCGGACTGCGGGGTTCCGGTCGGGCGCGCCCGCGGTGGGCGGCCCGGGCGCACGGAGGGCTTCTGCACCAAGTGCGGCCACCCGTACTCGTTCGTGCCCAAGCTGCGGACCGGGGACGTCGTGCACGGCCAGTACGAGGTGGTGGGCTGCCTCGCGCACGGCGGGCTCGGCTGGATCTACCTCGCCGTGGACAAGGCGGTCTCCGACCGCTGGGTGGTCCTCAAGGGCCTGCTGGACACCGGCGACCAGGACGCGATGGCGGCGGCGATATCGGAGCGTCGGTTCCTCGCCGAGATCGAGCACGCCAACATCGTGCGGATCTACAACTTCGTCGAGCACCTCGACCAGCGCACGGGCTCGCTGGACGGGTACATCGTCATGGAGTATGTCGGCGGCAAGTCGCTGAAGGAGATCGCCAACGGCCGGCGCACCCCCCAGGGGCGGCGCGATCCGCTGCCGGTCGAGCAGGCCTGCGCGTACGGCATCGAGGCGCTGGAGGCGCTCGGCCACCTGCACAGCCGCAACCTGCTCTACTGCGACTTCAAGGTCGACAACGCCATCCAGACCGAGGACCAGCTCAAGCTGATCGACATGGGCGCGGTGCGCCGGATGGACGACGAGGAGTCGGCCATCTACGGCACGGTGGGCTACCAGTCGCCGGAGGTCGCCGACGTCGGCCCGTCGGTGGCGTCCGACCTGTACACCGTCGGCCGCACGCTCGCCGTGCTGACGTTCGACTTCCAGGGCTACACCACGGTGTACGCCGACTCCCTGCCGGACCCGGACACCATCGACGTCTTCCGGCGGTACGAGTCGTTCTACCGGCTGCTGGTGCGTGCCACCGACCCGGATCCGGCCCGCCGGTTCGCCTCCGCGCAGGAGATGGCCGAGCAGCTGACGGGGGTGCTGCGCGAGGTGGTCTCGCTCCAGACGGGCCGCGCCCGGCCCGCCGTGTCCACGCTGTTCGGGCCGGAAGCCAGGGTGACGGACACGGAGTTGTTCCCGCGGCTGGAAGGTGACGTGTCGCTGCTGGGGGCGCGGGCGCCCCGTACGAAGCGGCGCGGCGCCGGTGCGGCGGCGGCGTTGCCGGGTGGCGCGGGCACGCTCCCCGCGCTGCCCGGCGGGACGAACGCGGCGGTCGGAGCACCGGGCGGGACGGGCACGGGTGTCGGCGGGGCCGGCGGGACGAACGCGGGGCCCGGGACGCACGGGACAGGCACGGGCCCCGGAACGCACGGTGGGCCAGGCACGGGCTCGGGGCCTGGGACAGACGGCGGGGCAGGCACAGGGCTTGGGCAGCAGGCCGGCGGCACGGGTGCGAGCGCCGCGCTGCCTGCCGCGGGCGCCGCGGGCGCCGCAGCCGGCGCGGTCGGCGGTCGCGGTGAGGGAGACGGCGCTTCCGGGCTGGTGAAGACCGCCGACGCGCCCGTCACCGCCCTCGCGCTGCCGGTCCCCCGGGTCGACGCCGGCGACCCCAACGCGGGCTTCCTCGCGGGCCTCATGGCGTCCGCGCCGGCCGAACTGCTGACCGCGCTGGCCTCCGCGCCGGCGCCGTCGACCGAGACCCGGCTGCGGCAGATCCGGGCCCGGCTGGAGAACGGCGACGCGCCCGGCGCGCTCGAGGCCCTGCGGACGCTGGAGGGCGAGCGGCCCGACGACTGGCGGGTGGTCTGGTACCAGGGGCTCGCCGCACTGGTGACCGGCGACCACGAGGGCGCCGCCCTGGCCTTCGACGCGATCTACGACGCCTTCCCGGGCGAGATCGCGCCCAAGCTCGCGCTCGGCCTGTGCGCGGAGGTACTGGGGCAGCTCGACAACGCCGCCGAGTACTACCGCCTGGTGTGGGCGTCCGACCCGAGCCATGTGAGCTCGGCGTTCGGACTGGCCCGGGTCCAGCTCGCCGCCGGCGACCGGACCGGTGCCGTACGGACGCTGGAGTCGGTGCCGGAGGCGTCCATACACTGCACGGCCGCGCGGGTGGCGGCCGTGCGGGCACGGCTGCGGCAGCGCACCGCGAGGGCGGGCGACGTGGCGTTCCTGGACGACCTGGTCGCCGCCGCGCGGCAGGTCGAGGCGCTGGACGTGTACGGTCTGGATCCGGCACGGCGCGAGCAGCTGTCGGCCGAGGTCCTCGGTTGCGCGCTGGACTGGGTACTCTCCGGAGGTCGGGGTTCCGTCCCATCCGCCGCCGGGGGACGGACGCTGCTCGGCAGCGGCCTGGACGAACGCGGCCTGCGTTTCGGCCTGGAGCGTTCGTACCGCACGCTGGCTCGGCTGGCGCGGGGCGGCGAGGAGAGGATCGACCTGGTGGAACGTGCCAATCGTTACCGCCCCCGGACGTGGGTGTAGTTGATGTCGCAGATGCCCCAGCAGGCCGCTGTGCCGAAGTGCCCGAGCTGCGAGGAACCCCTCGAGCCCGGTGACCGTTTCTGCGGCGCTTGTGGATACGACCTGTCCGCCGTGCCCGCACGGCCCGAGGACAGCCCGACCGTCGCCGTCAACGGCTCGGTGCCCGCGCCGGCGCCGCCGCCGGACGGTGTGGACTGGCCCGTGGCCCGGGACTCGGACGGCTCCGGCCGGCCCGCCCCGGTGCACGCGGCGGCCGAAGTGCCGGGCACCGACTCGGGCGGCTCACCGCTGCAGCCGGCGGAGCCGGCCCCGTCGGCGCCTCCGCTCCCGCCCGCGGCACCACCGATGCCGATGGCGCCGCCTGAGGCGCCCGGCGTGCGGCCCGACCGTCCCGGTCGTCCGCAGGACGCCGACGAGTACCCGTTGCAGGCGCCCGACCCGCGACTGGCCGCCGCGCCGCTCCCGGGCGCTCCGGCCCCGACTCCGGCCCCGGAGCCGGGCGCGACGGTCCGGGACACGCCGGTCGCGTCCGCGCCCGCCGTCGGCGGCAGGGTCTGTGTGGCGTGCCGCGCGGGACGGGTCGACGACGACGGCTACTGCGAGAACTGCGGGCACGCCCAGCCCCGCGAACGCGACCACATGGAGCAGGAGTCCGGTCCCGTCGCCGCGGTCAGCGACCGCGGTCTGCGCCACCACCGCAACGAGGACGCGTTCTCCGTCGGCTGCACCGCGCTGCCCGACGGCGCCCCCGCGAGCGTGGCGATCGTCTGCGACGGCGTGTCCTCCGCGACCCGCCCCGACGACGCCTCGCTCGCCGCGTCGCGGGCGGCCGGCGAGACGCTGCTCGGCGCCCTGCCGCGGGGCACCCATCCGCAGCAGGCCATGCACGACGCCATCGTCGCCGCCTCGCACGCCGTCAACGCGCTGGCCGACGAGCCCGCCACCGCCCGCGAGCGGGCCCCGCACCAGAACGCGCCCGCCTGCACCCTGGTCGGCGCCGTGGTGACCGCCGGTCTGCTGGTCGTCGGCTGGGTCGGCGACAGCCGCGTCTACTGGGTGCCGGTGGACCGGAGCACACCGCCCGCCCGGCTCACCGAGGACGACTCCTGGGCCGCGCAGATGGTCGCCGCGAACCTGATGAGCGAGGCCGAGGCGTACGCCGACGAACGCGCCCACGCGATCACCGGCTGGCTCGGCGCCGACGCCTACGAACTGGAGCCGCACACCGCGTCGTTCAAGCCGGACCGCGCGGGTGTGGTCGTGGTCTGCTCGGACGGCCTGTGGAACTACGCCGAGTCGGCCGAGGAGATGGCCGAGATCACGCCTCTCGACGCCGCCTCACGTCCGCTGCACAGCGCCCGCGTGCTGGTCGGTCACGCCCTGGACGGCGGGGGCCACGACAACGTAACAGTGGCCCTCGTGCCGTTCCCGGCACCGCCGCAGGGGGCAGGATCGGCCTGAGGCCCCCGCACGGGTCCCGAAGCCCCCGCACGGGCAGGGGTGGAGCGCGCGGTGCGGCCTCGCGGGCCGCAGGGGGCGGTCCGCGCCGGCAGCCAGACACCCCACCACCGTGGGGACGTAGAGGGGGATGCGACCCGGCATGGCCAATTTCTCGAAGTCGAACGTGCCTCAGTTCTCGATGGACGTCTACCAGAACGAGTACCTGCCCGAGGGCGGCCGTGAGGTCAACGCCATCGTGACGGTCACCGCGACCGGCGGCGGCACGGTCGGGAGCGCGGTGGCCGCGCCCCACCTGTACTCGCCGGGCCAGGGACCGTCCGCGGCCGTCGCGGTCATGGTCGACTGCTCGGGCTCGATGGACTACCCGCCCACCAAGATGCGCAACGCCCGCGACGCGACGGCCGCCGCGATCGACACCCTGCGCGACGGCGTGCACTTCGCGGTGGTCGGCGGCACCCACGTGGCCAATGAGGTCTACCCGGGCGGCGGCGGGCTCGCGGTCGCCGACGCCACCACCCGGGAGCAGGCCAAGCAGGCGCTGCGCAGGCTGAGCGCGGGCGGCGGCACCGCCATCGGCACCTGGCTGCGGCTGGCCGACCGGCTGCTGTCCACCGCGGACGTCGCCATCCGGCACGGCATCCTGCTCACCGACGGCCGCAACGAGCACGAGTCGCCCGAGGACCTCAAGGCGGCACTCGACGCCTGCGCGGGGCGCTTCACCTGCGACGCCCGCGGCGTGGGCACCGACTGGGAAGTGAAAGAAGTCACAGGCATCGCCTCCGCCCTGCTCGGCACCGCCGACATCGTCGCAGACCCGGCCGGCCTCGCCGCCGACTTCACGCGGATGATGGAGACGGCCATGGGCAAGGAGGTCGCGGACGTCGCCCTGCGTCTGTGGACCCCGGTCGGCACCACGGTGAAGTTCGTCAAGCAGGTCGCCCCCACGGTCGAGGAGCTGACCGGGCGCCGCACCGAGGCGGGCCCGCGCGCCGGGGACTACCCCACCGGTTCCTGGGGCGACGAGTCCCGCGACTACCACGTATGCGTGGAGGTACCGGCCGCCGACCTCGGCCGGGAGATGCTGGCCGCCCGCGTCTCCCTGGTCGTCCCCGAGTCCGACGGCAGCGTCGGCAACCTCGGCGCGCAGGGTCTCGTACGGGCCGTCTGGACGGACGACATGGCCGCCTCCACGTCGATCAATCCCCAGGTCGCCCACTACACGGGGCAGGCGGAACTGGCACAGGTCATCCAACAGGGGTTGGATTTACGCAAAGCGGGAGACATCGACGGAGCAACGGCCAAACTGGGTCGTGCGGTTCAGCTCGCCGGAGTCTCCGGAAACGCCGATACGGCGAAACTGCTTGCGAAGGTGGTGGACGTGGTCGACGCGGCGGCAGGTACTGTGCGACTGAAAGCGAAGGTCGAGGAAGCCGACGAGATGACTCTCGAGACCCGGTCGACAAAGACTGTTCGTGTAAAGAAGTGACACCGGACAACAGCGCTCCACGAGCCCGCAAGAGGGGGAAGCACCGACATGCCGACCTGCCCGAACGGACACCAGTCGGGTTCCGACGACTGGTGCGAGGTCTGCGGTCACCGCATGGCCGGTGCCGTGCCGCCCCCTCCTCCGCCTCCGCCCCCTGGCGGCGGCTACGGCTTCCCGCCGCCCGCCGGTCCCGGTAATCCGGGCCAAGGCCCCGGAGGAGCGGGCCAGGGACCTGGTGGTCCCGGCTCCCAACCGCAGCTGTGTCCGCAGTGCCGCACGCCGCGTGAGGGCGCGGCGCCGTTCTGCGAGGAGTGCCGGTGGAACTTCCTCACCAACACCGCCACGTCGTACACCCCGGCCGCCCCGCGCCCCTCGACGTCCGGCGGTCCGGCTCCGCACTTCCAGCAGCCGCCGACGGCACCGTCGTACGGCGGCGGTGACTCGTACGACTACCAGGGCTCCCGTCCTTCCCGGATGAACCGGCCGGCCGAGCCGATCCCGCCGGGCCCGCCCTTCGGCGGCCCCTCGGGGCCGGGCGGCCAGGGTGGTCCCGGTGGCGGCCCTGGTGGTCCCGGTGGTAGCCACGGTGGTCCCGGTGGCCAGGGTGGTCCGGGCAGCGGTCCCGGTGGTCCGGGCGGTCCGAACGGCCCCTCCGGCCCCTTCAACCCCGGCGGCCCGAACGGTCCCGGCGGATACGGCGGCCCCGGTGGCCCCCACAGTCCTGGCGGCCCCTCCGGGCCGCCTGCCCCGCCCGCCTTCGGTGCCGACCCGTCGCGGCCGGTTCCGCCGCCGCCCGGCCCAGGTGGGCCCGGCGGCGCTCCGCAGGGGTACCAGCAGTCCGGTCCGCCTGCCCCGCCCGCCTTCCCGCAGGAGACCAACCGGCCTCAGCAGGGCGGCCCGTCCTTCGGCGGCGGTGAGGACGACTGGGTGCTGTCGCCGCCGTCGTCCGCCGGTCACGGAGGGCCGGGCGGTCCGGGCGGTCCGGGCGGTCCGGGCGGTCCGGGCGGTCCCGGTGGTCCCGGTGGTTCGAACGGCCCGGGTCCGGCCCAGGGTGGCGGCTACGGCTATCCACAGCCCGGCGCGACCCAGGCCCCGCCGCCCCCGCCCGGCGGCGGCTACGGATTCCCGCCGCAGTCCCAGCAGCAACAGCATTCCCAGCAGCCGGCGACCTGGACGGCGACCGTCGGACCGGACCGTGAGTACTTCATGGCGATGATGCACCGCTCCGGCCCGGAGGCCGCCGGCCTGAACCTGCCCGCGTATTCGCCCGAGCAGCAGCGGACGCTCACCGGCAACCAGATCACCATCGGCCGCCGCCGGCACTCCACCGGCGACACCCCGGACATCGACCTCGCGGTGCCGCCGGAGGACCCGGGCGTCTCGCACCAGCACGCGGTGCTGGTGCAGCAGCCGGACGGGACCTGGGCGGTCGTCGACCAGAACTCGACGAACGGCACGACGGTCAACGGCGGCGACGAGCCGATCCAGCCCTTCGTGCCCGTGCCGCTGCAGGACGGCGACCGGGTGCACGTCGGCGCCTGGACGACGATCACGGTCCGCCGGGGCTAGTCGGCGGCCTGTCGGACGAAGGGCCAGGCGTACGGGCCCTCGGGGTCGTCCAGCCACGCCCAGGCCCGTTCACCGCGGACGGTGATGCCGTAGCGCTCGCGCCGCGGCGCGTCCTCGCGGTCCCACAGGGCGTACGCCTCCTGCGGATCGAGCCCGTCCCGGCTCAGCGCGAGCAGGAAGCGGAACAGGTCGTCCTCCCGGGCCCGGCGCGGCACCCCGCCCAGGCCCGGCGTCTCCGGCTCGGACCGGTCCGAGCCGCGCAGCGGCACGAAGTACGCGGGCGTGTGCAGGAAGCGCCCCTCGGCCTGCCCGGCGTCGTGGACGGTGAGCACGACCAGGCCGGTGGCGAGCGGGGTCAGGATCCGGCCGCCGGGACGGCACTGGGCGAGCCAGGCGCGCGGGACCGAGGGCAGCGAGCAGGTGGCGAGAATCCGGTCGTAGGGGGCGCGTTCGGGCACTCCGCGGGCGCCGTCGCCGGTGACGACGGCCGGGTGGTACCCGGCGGCGGCCAGATGCCGTCGGGCCGACTCGGTGATGTCGGTGTCCAGGTCGACGGTGGTGACCAGATCGTCGTCGCCGAGCCGGTGGGCGAGCAGGGCGGCGTTGTAGCCGGTGCCGGCACCGATCTCCAGGACCCGGTCGCCTTCCGTCACACCCAGCTCCACCAGCATCATCGCCATCAGCGACGGCTGGCTGCTGGAGGAGAGCAGTTCGCCGTCACGCAGCCGGGTGGCCAGCGGGGCGTCGGCGTAGGCGCCGCGCACCCAGCGTTCGCGGGCCTCCCGGTCGGGGTGCTCGCCCCAACGGCGTTCGTAGCCGCCCCGGGCACCGACGTAGTAGTAGGGCACGAAGAGATGCCGCGGCACCGTCGCGAACGTCTCCCGCCAGACCGGGTCGGCCGTCCAGGCGCCGCTCAGCTCGATCTCCCGCACCAGCTCCGCCCGAGCGGAGGCGGCGAGGCCGTCCAGGTCCTGGTACCCGCCCATGTCTCCACAGTAAGGGCCCGGCGGTGGATGGTGTGCGGTGCGCGACGTACCGTGTGCGGTGAGTGCCGTACGGGGTGAAGGGTGGGGTCCTACGCCTCAAGTCCTATGTCCGCGCGTCTGAGACCATGGACGACGTGACTGAGATTCGGCGCGGCACGCTTCAGGAGCAGACCTTCTACGAGCAGGTCGGCGGGGAGGAGACCTTCCGTCGGCTCGTCCACCGTTTCTACGAGGGGGTGGCCGAGGATCCGATCCTGCGGCCGATGTACCCGGAGGAGGACCTCGGTCCGGCCGAGGAGCGTTTCGCACTCTTCCTGATGCAGTACTGGGGCGGCCCCACGACGTACAGCGACAACCGCGGCCACCCGCGGCTGCGCATGCGTCACGCGCCCTTCGTCGTCGACCGGGCGGCGCACGACGCCTGGCTCAAGCACATGCGGGTCGCCCTCGACGAGCTGGGGCTCTCCGAGGAGCACGAGCAGACGCTGTGGAAGTACCTGACGTACGCGGCGGCCTCGATGATCAACACGCCGGACTGACCGACCGGCGGTCCGCCGGGGTGACGCGCGGGCGTCGCGGCGGGCTCAGCGAACGCTGATGCCCAGTGCCCCGGCAGCCCCCGCCCGGCGCAGGGCGACGGACCCGTAGGGCGTACGCAGCCGCAGCCACGCTCCCGAGGAGAACAGCTTCGGCGTGTCCGCGTCGAGGCCCCCCGGGGTCCGCAGGAACCCCAGTGACTGGGCCGCGTGTACGGCCCGCACCGGCAGCCCGGTGTCCCCGACCGTCCGGGACCATATCTCCCCGCCGATCCGGTCCAGCTCGGTCCGGGTGCGCCGCTCGGGCGCCAGCTCCGCCGTGCGGGAGCGGAACTCCGCCACCGCCGCGGCGACCAGCGCGCGCAGGGCGTCCGGGGCCGGCAGCCCCGGCTCGGGCCGCCAGCCGCCGCGCGGGGGCAGCATCCCGGCCCACGGGGGCCCGGTCACCGCGCCCGGCACACCGGTGGTGGCCGCCGACTCGTCCACCGTCTCCAGGAGCTCACCGGCGGACACGGTGACGTCCAGCGTGGCGTCGGGCCCGTTCTCGTACGGCTTGGCCAGCCGCGCCGTGCGCACGGCCAGCACTTCGAAGGAGGGCGGCCGACCGAAGACGGCGAGGGCCGTACCGGCCGCCTGGAGGCGCACCGCGGCCGAACGGTCGTAGTGGAGCAGGCGGGAGAGGAAGGCCGCGAGATCCGCGGCCTCCCCCTCGTCGGCCAGGTGGAGGTCCGTCATACGGCGACGGCCCCCTCCTTGTCGTCCGTGTACTCCTGGAGGAACTCCCGTTCCTCCACGGTGATCCGGCGCGGCCTCTGCCCCTCGAAGTCGAACGGCACGATCACCGTCGAGGCTCGGACGTAGACCTGGTCGCCGTCCTTGACCTCGTAGGTGAGCGTGAAGGAGGCGGCCCTTATCTCCGTGACCCACAGCTCGATGTCGACCGGGTGGTGCCGGTGGACGAGCTGCCGCTTGTAGTCGATCTCATGGCGTGCCACCACGGACCCCTGCTTGAAGTCCTTCTCCGGGCGGAACAGGAAGTCGATACGTGCCTCCTCCAGGTAGCGGAGGAACACCACGTTGTTGACGTGGCCGTACGCGTCCATGTCCGCCCAGCGCAGTGGGCAGCGGTAGATGTGCCGCAAGATCAGCCCCGGGTCAGCTTCTTGTAGGTGGCGCGGTGCGGGCGCGCGGCGTCGGCGCCGAGCCGCTCGACCTTGTTCTTCTCGTACGCGTCGAAGTTGCCCTCGAACCAGAACCACTTGGAGTCACCCTCGTAGGCGAGGATGTGCGTGGCGACGCGGTCCAGGAACCACCGGTCGTGGGAGACGACCACGGCGGCTCCGGGGAACTCGAGAAGGGCGTTCTCCAGGCTGCTGAGGGTCTCGACGTCGAGGTCGTTGGTCGGCTCGTCGAGGAGGAGCAGGTTGCCGCCCTGCTTGAGGGTGAGCGCGAGGTTGAGCCGGTTGCGCTCACCGCCGGAGAGCACACCGGCCGGCTTCTGCTGGTCCGGTCCCTTGAACCCGAAGGCGGACACGTACGCCCGCGAGGGCATCTCGACCTGGCCGACGTTGATGTAGTCCATCTCGTCGGAGACGACCGCCCAGAGCGTCTTCTTCGGGTCGATGTTCGCGCGGCTCTGGTCGACGTAGGAGATCTTGACGGTGTCGCCGACCTTGATGGAACCGGAGTCCGGCTCCTCGAAGCCCTGGATCATCTTGAAGAGGGTGGTCTTGCCGGCACCGTTGGGGCCGATGACACCGACGATGCCATTGCGGGGCAGCGTGAAGGAGAGGTCGTCGATGAGGACCTTGTCGCCGAAGCCCTTGGTGAGGTTGCTGACCTCGACGACGACGCTGCCCAGACGCGGGCCCGGCGGGATCTGGATCTCCTCGAAGTCCAGCTTCCGCATCTTGTCGGCCTCGGCCGCCATCTCCTCGTAGCGCGCGAGACGGGCCTTGGACTTGGCCTGCCGCCCCTTGGCGTTCGACCGCACCCACTCCAGCTCGTCCTTGAGCCGCTTGGCGCGCTTGGCGTCCTTCTGGCCCTCGACCTTGAGGCGGGTCTGCTTGGTCTCCAGGTACTTGGAGTAGTTGCCCTCGTAGCCGTGCAGCCGGCCGCGGTCGACCTCGCAGATCCAGCCGGCGACGTTGTCCAGGAAGTACCGGTCGTGGGTCACGGCCACGATGGTGCCCTCGTACTTGGCGAGGTGCTGCTCCAGCCAGTTCACCGACTCGGCGTCGAGGTGGTTGGTGGGCTCGTCGAGCAGCAGCAGGTCGGGCGCCTCGAGCAGCAGCTTGCACAGCGCCACACGCCGCTTCTCACCACCGGAGAGGTTCACGACGGGCCAGTCGCCGGGCGGGCACCCGAGCGCGTCCATGGCCTGCTCGAGCTGGGCGTCGAGGTCCCAGGCGTTGGCGTGGTCGAGCTCCTCCTGGAGCTTGCCCATCTCCTCGAGCAGGGCGTCCGAGTAGTCGGTCGCCATCTGCTCGGCGATCTCGTTGAACCGGTCGAGCTTGCCCTTGACCTCGGAGACGCCCTCCTGGACGTTCTCCAGGACGTTCTTCTCCTCGTTCAGCGGGGGCTCCTGGAGCAGGATGCCGACCGTGTAACCCGGCGACAGGAACGCGTCGCCGTTCGACGGCTGCTCCAGCCCCGCCATGATCTTCAGAATGGTCGACTTGCCGGCGCCGTTCGGCCCGACCACACCGATCTTCGCGCCGGGCAGGAAGCTCTGGGTGACGTCGTCGAGGATCACCTTGTCGCCGTGCGCCTTGCGCGCCTTGCGCATGGTGTAAATGTACTCAGCCAAGAGAAACCGTCCGGCAGCTTGATCAGGCAGTGGGCAGATACACCCCATCTTGCCGCACCGCCACCCCTGTGAGGAAACGCGTTCCGGCCGGGCCCTCTGACCTGGCCTTTCACGCATCGGGTTGTCGTGCCACCGTGACCAGCGCGGCGGAGCGCCCGCCCCAGCGCCATGGACCGCCTCTGGGATGACGCCGGCCACCCTGGGCCGTCACTGCCGCACCGGGTCGCAACGGGACGAGCACCACCTCAAGGTGGCTTTCACTGTCGGCCGGGGGCGAGCAGTCGCTTGCGATGGCCGATGCGGCGGACGGCGGTGACGAGGGCGATGATCACGCAGATGCTGATCCCGAGGACGGGGAGAGCGATGGCCAGGATCAGCCAGCCCGCGAACGCGACAAGACCTCCGGAGTCCCCGACGGCATAGCGGGAGAGCGCCTCGGACGAGCAGGTGACCGCGTAGTCGCCCGCCCGCGGCACGTCGACGGTGTGGAGCGGCGTCCAGGTCTCGTCGCGGGTGAGGAACACGTCGCTTCCCGGATCGGTGAGGCCTGGGGCGCCCGGCCCGGTGATGTGGCACTCCGGGCCGGGCGACCGGCCCGGGTACTTGACCCAGATCGTCTTCTCGCTCTCCGGTCCGAGCCGGAGACTGACGGTCTCGCCGTTGGCGAACTGATGGTCGGTGTCCACCGCGTCGATCAGGTTGTTGAACCGGTACACACCGATGGCCACACCGAGCACGATCAGCACGACGGCGATCGCGGCCCCTGTGACATACCAGTGACGGCCGGGCCGGAGTTCGCTCGCCGGTATCCGCGGCGGTGGGTGGGGCCGCGTCGACGCGTCGTGGGCCGGACCTGCTGCCCGGCCGACGAGCCTTGCGGCCCCGCGCCGCGGATCGGGTGAGGCGGCGCCCTCGCGGCGAGGGCGAGTCGTCACCGCTCGTTCCTTCGGCGGAGGAACAGCAGGACCGCGCCGCCGATCACGACCAGGCCTATGGCCGCGCCGCCTATCAGGGGCGTCGCGCCCGAGCTGCCCGTTTCGGCGAGATTGGGGTCCGGGGTGGGGGTGGGGGTGACGACCTCGGTGGGGGCCGGTTCGCCGAGGGGGCGGGTGGTGTCGGCCAGTGCGGCGCTCTGGGTGCGGCAGTCGAGAACGCCCGTGAAGCGCTGCTCCAAGCCGGCCGGGCCGCGGATGGTGAAGTCGTAGGCGCGGTCCTCCGGCAGCGGGACCGTCACCGTCCGGGTCTCGCCGGCCTCGATGGTGTACTCGGTGTCCAGCAGCTCGAAGGTGAAGGGCTCGTCACCCTTGTTGACCGCGGTGATGTCCAGGGCACCCTCGGCGCAGTTCTTCCTGGCTGACAGGGCGGGTATCGGTCCCCGGTCGGCCCATGTGGCGCTCGCCGTCGCCGCGACCGTGGACTCGCTGGAGCCGGCCAGGATCTGCGTCTGGCTGCGGCTCTCGGAGGCAAAGGCGCGGCCGACCGGCACGGTGGTCGAGGCCTGGACCGTCAGGTCGGCGGTGCCGGCCGCCGCGTCCTCGGGCACCTCGAAGAAGATCTGGGAGCCGTTGGTGACGGAGGTGACGGGCTCGCCCTTCTTGTCGACGATCCGCACCCCGCCGGTAGTGGCGTCCACCGGTGGCGTCACCGTCGCGCCGTCGGCGTTGGTGCGCACCGTCACCGGGCCGATCCGCTCACCGGGACGGCCCGAGACCGCGGGCGGGTCCAGACTGAGCGACGCCGCGGGCTCCGCGAGGTCGCGGGCGCTCTTCTCGAGGTGGTCGGCGAGCCGCTCGGCCTGGGGGTCGACGGCCTCGACATCCGTGTCGTCCGAGTAGCGCCAGATGGCCACCTGGGTGCCGGCCGCCGCATCCTGCTCGGTGAGCCCGCCGCGGACACCCGCCTTCTTGGCGAGCGCGGCGAGGTCGTTGACCTGGGGGTAGGAGTTCTGCAGGATCCAGCGGACGCGGCCGGCGTCCTTGTTGGTGCCCAGCGACGTGCCGCTCCAGGGGGTCTCCTGGTACTTGGCGTCCTTCTGCGTCGGGTTCTGGATGTCGACGCAGTACGTCTGCAGCGTCCCGCCGCCCTCGACGGACATCTCGAACAGGCCCGCCGGCACCTCGTGGTCGCCGTCCGCCCCGTGGATGACCGCGAGGCCGTGTGTCTTGAGGCCACCTATGGTGGCCGTCGCCCCGCCCTGCCCCCGCGCCGCCGCGTCCTGGGCGGCAACTGCCGGGCCGGCGCCGGTCACCACACCCGCGGCGGCGAGCGCGGACACCAGTGCCGCGGCCGCCAGTCGCCTCGCCTTCCGACCGGGCAGAGACAGCGCAGTGAGCGAAGAAAACACCAAATTCCCCTTCGAGCAGGACCCGTTGACGTGGGGGGCACGGTCCCACCAGCAGAATCACCAGCCCCGTAGGGCTCGTTCGGCATCCTAAGGACGTGACACACCGTGCTTGCCGGTGATGTCGGCCCGCACGGTGATCCGACTCGGAATCGTTATCGCCGACGGGGCCGTGAGCAGGGCTTATCGACAAATCCACCCGGGTTTGTTCGGGACGGGTTCGCCGATAAGCCGTACTTCGGTCATCCCTGGTGGTCATCCCTGGTGGTCAGCCCAGGCGGTCAGCCCAGGCGGTCAGCCCAGGCGGTCAGCCCTGGCGGTCGGCCCTGGCGGTCGGCCCCGGTGGTCCGTCGGCGTCAGGCTCCCACCGCCGCGGCGGGTTCCGTTCGATGTTCGGGGGTGTCCGGGACGGGAGGCTCCCCGGCAGCTGTCTCCCAGTTGGGTTCGGGACGCGGAGGGGAGGCCGCCGTCTCCGTCCTGCCGGTGCGCCGGAACGCCGCCGTGCCGCGCGAGAGGTCGTGCCCGATCGCCACCGCGTCGATGTCCGCCGAGGTCCAGTTCTGCCCCTCGCGCACGTCCGTGCGCACCTTCAGGCGGCCCTGGACCACGACGGGTTCACCCACCGCCAACGACGCCGACACGTTGCCGGCCAGCTGCCGGTTGGCCCAGACGGTGAAGAAGTTGGTGTGGCCGTCCGCCCACGCGCTCTTCTCCCGGTCCCAGTAGCGCGCGGTCACCGCCAGCCGGAACCGCGCCGACGGTCCGTTCGCCAGCTCCCGGAACACCGGCTGCGTCGCCACGTTGCCCACGGCACAGATCATCGTCTCGTTCATCGTGAGTCCTCCCTCCCGTACGGGCGCGTCCCGTACGGCTGCGTCCGGCGCGGCGTGCGTCCGATTCCCGTGCGCCGCCGCTGTCCGTGACGACCGCGTCCGTCGCGATCGCCGCGAGGCCAGACTGCCTCCGTCCGGGCCGGGCCGCCGAGGGCTGTGGACGGTCTCCCTGCTTGTGGAGAACTCCGCCACCCTTTCGGGGCCGTACGGACCCTTCCGGGTTCCTCCGGACCCTTCCGGGTTCCTCCGGACCCTTCCGGGTTCCTCCGGGCCCTTGCAGGCTCTTCCGCGCCCTCCGGGCGGGAGACCCGCTCGCCGTTCACCTCGCCGCCGCGCCCGCCCCCGTGACCCGCCCGTACTGCTCCCGCACTTCCCGGTATCTCAGCAGTTCCGCCGCCAGCGGATCCAGCACCCTGGCCCGGCCGCACCCCGCGGCGGCCTCCCGCAACAGGCGTTCCGCCTCGTGGCCGTAGCGCCGTGCCGGTCCGCGCGCCGCGATGCGGCAGCTCCACTCGATGAAGGGCCCACCGATGATGCCGGCCACCATAAGCAGCACCGGCACGCCCAGGTTCGGCGGCAGGAAACCGATGATCTGGCCCAGCAGCCACAGGCCGCCCACCACCTGCAACAGAGTCATGGACGCCTGGGCCAGCACGGCCACCGGCCACCAACCCGGCCGCGGCGGACGCCCCGGCGGCAGCCCCGTGCGCACCGCCAGCTCGTCGAGGGCCTCCGGCAGCCCCTGCGCGCCCCGGACGGCCGCCTCGCGCATCGCCTGCGCCCACGGCACCGGCAGCCCCGCCGACGCCCGGTCGGACACCGTACGCACCGCCTGCTCGACGCGCTGCCGGGCCGTGGCCTCCTCGTCCGCCTGGGCGCGCAGCGAGATCCGCCCCGTGGGTGGTTCGCGCCGGTCGCGATGCCAGCGCCACAGGCGCAGCCAGGGCGTGCCGCACGCGCGGTTGGCGTTGCGCAGCCAGGCACGTTCGGCGGCCTCGCCGGCCGCGGTGGCACCCACCGCGTCCGCGAGCCGGTCCGCGAACTCCTCCCGTGCCTCCTCGCTGAGCCCGGTCCGCCGCCCGGTGACGTACACGGGACGCAGACGCCAGGCCGCCGCGTCCACGTCGGCCGCGATACGGCGCGCCGGCGCCTGCCGTTCGGCGACGAACTGGCCGATCACCTCGCGCAGTTCACCGATGCCCTCCCCGGTGAGCGCGGACAGGGCGAGCACGGTGGCGCCCGGTTCGTCGTACTCCCCCAGGGGGATGCCGTCCTCGTCGAGCAGCCGCCGCAGGTCGTCGAGGACCTGTTCGGCGGCCTCCCCGGGCAGCCGGTCGACCTGGTTGAGGACGACGAAGGTGACCTCCGCGTGGCCGGCCATCGGCCGCAGGTAGCGCTCGTGGAGCACGGCGTCGGCGTACTTCTCCGGGTCGACGACCCAGACGACGGCGTCGACGAGCGCCAGGATGCGGTCCACCTGCTCGCGGTGCTGCACGGCGGCCGAGTCGTGGTCGGGCAGGTCGATCAGGACCAGCCCGCGCAGCGGCGAGTCGGCGTCCGGGTGCTGCAACGGGCGACGGCGCAGCCGGCCGGGAATACCGAGCCGGTCCAGGAGACCGCCCGCGCCGTCGCTCCAACTGCACGCGATGGGTGCCGCGGTGGTCGGGCGGCGGACGCCCGTCTCGGAGATCGTCACCCCGGCGAGCGTGTTGAACAGCTGGGACTTGCCGCTGCCGGTCGCCCCCGCGATGGCGACGACCGTGTGCTGCCCGGACAGCCTGCGCCGCGCGGAGGCCTCGTCGAGGACCCGGCCCGCCTCGGCCAGTGTCCCGCTGTCGAGCCGGGTGCGTGAGAGCCCCACCAGCTCGCGCAGCGCGTCGAGCCGCGACCTGAGCTGTCCGTCGTACGCGAGGGGCATCAGGGCGGCCGAGGAGCCGGCCGGCCTGCTCGGCCGGACGGCGAACTGCTCCGGGCCGGCGTTCTCGTCCACCCGCCGCGCGATCAGCCCGTCGCCCCAGGCGCCCTCACCGTCCCCGGAACCGGACGCGGAACCGGACGCGGGCACGGAGGCAGCCACGGACGCGGACGGTGAACCGTGCCCGGACGCGGGCACGGACGCGGGCACGGACGAAGAACCGGACACGGACGAACCGTCGGCCGTGCGCTCCCGACCCGCCTCGCGCTCCCGACCGGCCGCGCCCTCCCTACGATCCCGGGCCGCCGTACGGCCCGGGTCCCCCGTCCGGCCCGGGTCCCCCCTCCGGCCCACGGGCTGCGACCGACCTCCGCGCTCCGTACGATCCCTGAGCTCATCTCCTCGGTCCCGGTCCTGGTCCTGGTCCTGGTCCCGATGCCGGTCCCGATCCCGGTCCGGACGGCGGTGCGCCCCGCCGTCCGGCACCCGCGCGTGAGGGCCGCGCACGCGTTCGCTCGGGCGCTCCTGCGGGCGTGCCCCCTGCCCGATGTCCCCGGCGGCGGCCTCCCGTGCGGCGTCCTGCTCGGCGGCCCGCTCCTGGCCGCCACGGCCGTCCCCGGGACCCGTCTGGTCTCTCCGGCTCCCCGGATCTGCCCGGCCCGCCTCCTCCGTCGTGCGGTCGGTGTGCTCGGTGGGGTCCTGGTCAGTGACGGCGGTCACCGGTCACCTCTCCTTCTGCAGTACGGACAGCGCGGCGATGAGTTCGGCCTGCGGCTCGGGATGGACCTCCAGCCCGTCGAGCGGCGTCAGCCGGCGTTCACGCTCGATGTGCACGACCCGGTCGACGTGTTCGTCGAGCAGCCGTCCGCCCCGGTCGCGCAGCCGCAGCGCGCCGTGGGCGCCGATCCGCTCGGCCAGCCGCTCCCCTGCGATACGTGCCCGCCGCCCGCCCAGCAGCACGGTGGCGACGAGGGCGGCGACCACGCCCGGGTCCGGGGCCATGCTCCGGTCGAGTTGGCCCACCTCCTCCTCGGCGTACTCCTCCAGTTCCCGCCGCCACCGTCGTACCGCCATCCCGATGCGGTGCTCGGCGCTCTCCGGGGCCGGGTCGCGGTCGGCGAGTTCCGGTGCGGCGGCCGCCGGTTCGCGCCGCCAGGCCTCGTCGACGCGTTCGTCGGCGGCGGTGACGGCGCACAGCAGCAGCGCGCCCAGGCTCTCCACCAGCGAGTCGAGGAGTTCCTCGGGGGAGCAGTCGAGGGGGAAGGCCCGCCACCGCTTCAGCGCGTCCCCGGCGAGCACGGCCCCCGCCTGCAACCGCCCCCGCACGCGCGCGTGCTCGCCGTCGTACGCGCCGTCGACAGCCGCGGTGAGGCGCAGCGCGGCGGCGTACTGGGCGGCGGTGGCGCCGGCCAGTTCGGGCATCCGGGACTTGAGGGAGTCCAGGATGCCGTTGGCCGTGCGGGCCATGGTGTGGTGCCGGGCTTCGAGGTCCTGTGCCCGGTGGACGAGCCAGGACCGCAGCGGTGCCACGGCGGTGGCCGGCAGCAACCCGCCGCCCCAGGCCGACTCGGGCAGTTCGGGCACGGTGAAGCGGGGGACCTCGCCGAGGCCGGCCTTGGTGAGCAGTGCGCCGTACTGCCGCGCCACCTCGGACACCACCTGGTGGGGCACCCGGTCGAGCACGGTGACCAGGGTGGCGTCGTACTCCTTGGCGGTGCGCAGCAGATGCCAGGGCACGGCGTCGGCGTACCGGGCGGCGGTGGTGACCATGACCCAGATGTCGGCGGCGCAGAGCAGTTCGGCCGCCAGGACGCGGTTGTCGGCGACGAGGGAGTCGATGTCGGGCGCGTCGAGGAGGGCGATGCCGGGCGGCAGGGTGTCGGCGGTCTCGACGCGCAGCACGCGCGCGGGGTTCTCGCCCGGCAGGAGCAGGTCGTCGTCGGGTTCCCGGTGCGGCACCCACACGCGCGTGAGGTCGGGCAGCACCCGCATGCCGCTGAACCAGTGATGGTCCTCCGGGTGGCAGACCAGCACCGGAGTCCTGGTCGTGGGCCGCAGCACCCCCGCCTCGCTGATCCGCCGCCCCACGAGGGAGTTCACCAGGGTGGACTTCCCGGCACCGGTGGATCCGCCCACAACGGCCAGCAGGGGCGCTTCGGGCTCCTTCAAGCGGGGCACCAAGTAGTCGTCGAGCTGTGCGAGCAGTTCGTCGCGGTTGGCGCGCGCGCGTGGGGCCCCCGCCAGGGGCAGCGGGAAGCGTGCGGCCGCGACACGGTCGCGCAGGGCGGAGAGTGCGTCGAGCAGCTGAGGCCGTACGTCCAAGGTCACCACATGTGAAGAATGCCCAATTTTAGGGGAATTCTGAAGCATATGAGCATGTCTGCGCGCCGACCGGACACTCCGGACGGAAGGGACTACTGGGACGCGATGAGACTCCAGGCATAACGAGTGCACAACACCCGATGCGCGAGACGCCAAAAGCGATGCACGATTCGTACCTGCCTGCGATTATCAGGACCGCTTCACCGAACCTCCACATCGAGCCACGGAGGGGAAGCATCAGGGACATGGAGCCGGGAGCCCTATCCTTGTCCCCGGCACCGTCACGGATCAGCCCACACCCGGGCACCACGACCAAGGCCACCACACCAGGCCCCCGTAGCTCAGTGGATAGAGCAGGCGCCTTCTAAGCGCTTGGCCGCAGGTTCGAATCCTGCCGGGGGCACCTACCCCAAGTGACCAGCGGAAACGCTGGTCATTTTCATTTCTGGCCTGGTGCACATCGCTACCGGGTCAAGCGCCTTGACCGCCCGGCTGGCCCGGCTGAAACTGATCGTCGCCTCCGGCATGCGCAACAGCGTCATCGACTACGCCGCCGCCGACGCGCACGGCGTCACCGTATGCGGTACGGCCTCTTCGTCGACCCGCCCGTGGAACTGACCTGGACCCTGCTGCTGGGCCTGGCCCGCGGCATCGCCCAGGAGAGCGACGCGCTTCGCGAGGGCGGCCCTTGGCGGCAGACTGTGGGCGCCGACTGCACGGACGCCGCCTGGGCCTGTCGGCCAGGCGGTCGAGGCGATCCGCGCCCACCTCGCGGGCTCGCCCGTACGCCGTCTGCCCTGATGCCGCTGCCTGTGCCTGTGCCTGTGCCTGTGCCTGAACGACGCCGGATTCCCCCCGTTTCCGGGGCGGCGCTCAGGCGATCCCCGCCCGGGCCGACTCCGCCGGCCGCCAGTACGTACCGCCGCTCCGGCGCAGGTGGTCGAGGTCCACCAGGTGGCGCCGGAGCGTCACATGGTCGACGTCACCGTCCTGGCACCACACCCGCAGCTTCTCGTCGACGGTGCGTTCCGGATACTCCACGCCGGGTGTGAAGGTCTGCTCGGCGATGTGCCGCAGCACCACCTTCTTGCGCGTCCAGCGGGCGGGGAGGCGGACCAGCTTCCCGTCCTTGACGAAGGTCCGCACGATCACACCGGCCCGGTCCTCACCCGCGTCGGCGCCACCGGCGGCCTCCACCGCCTGCCGGCCCGCGCGGGCCAGTTCGCTGAAACGGTCATGGGCGACGACGAGCGCACCGCCGTCCGCGGACGTCACCACGCCGTGCTCCCGCAGCCGCCGCAGCGCGGCGGCCGTCTCCTTCGAGGACAGGCCGGCCGCCTCGGCCACCTGCGCGTCGCCGCCCGCTCCCAACGCCACTGCCGCGAAGGCGCGCAGCCGGTTCTCCTCGGCGAACAGATCTGAAAGGCCGGACAGCAAGGTCAGCACGGACGGCTCCGACGCGTCGGTGAGGCGGTCCGGTCGGCCGGGTTGCTCGTTATCCATGCCGAGACGCTAG
>NZ_BAABCQ010000065.1:0-38233 GCF_039539045.1 Streptomyces marokkonensis | reverse complement strand
GCCCGCGTCGACCCTCACCTCATGCGGTTATGCGGCGAGGATCGGAAAGCGAGCCGAATTACTCGGCACCGCCCTGCTCGTCCTGCTTGGCACGGAGCGCGTCCACGGTGCGGACGAGCTTCGAGGGAAGCGCCTGGAAGAGCTGTGCAGTCTGGGACTGCTTGCCCTTGAAGGCGCCCGCCAGCTTGGAGAGCAGAACCTCGCGGGACTCGAGGTCCGCGAGCTTCTTGAACTCGTCGGCGGTCATCGCCTTGCCATCAAGGACACCGCCCTTGATGACGAGATTCGGGTTGTCCTTGGAGAAGTCGCGCAGACCCTTCGCCGACTCCACCGGGTCACCGGTGACGAAGGCGACGGCCGTCGGACCAGCGAAGAGCTGGTCGTCGAGCGTGATCCCGGCCTCGTTGGCCGCAATCTTGGTCAGCGTGTTCTTCACCACGGCGTACTGGGCGTTCTCACCGAGCGACCGGCGCAGCGTCTTGAGCTGCGCCACGGTGAGACCGCGGTACTCGGTCAGCACAGCGGCGTTCGAGCTGCGGAACTTGTCCGTCAGCTCGGCAACCGCGGCAGCCTTTTCGGGCGTCGCCATAGAGCCTCGGCCTCCTTCCGGGTGATTCGGACCGCGCGGACCCGAAGGAGGACTGGGGAAAACGAAACGCCCCGGCGCAGGCGCACGGGGCGTGGCTCGACCTTTCGTCACGCACGAGGCGTGGACTCCAGGGAGCTCATCCACAGTCACCTGCGCGGGTCGTCCGCAGTTCAGCGGATCCTTCGGCCACCGTGTCTCTCACGAGCGCACGGCAACGACCAGCGGTCTTTGGCTTCTGGGGAAGCGTACGTGAATGGTGCGGTGTCAAGCAAATCCGGTCCGCGAGCCGGCGCGCGGACCCGCGCTCGGACCCGCGGGCGCCGCAGGAGCCGAGGGCTCAGACCCCGGAGCCGCTCTCCAGTGCCTCCAGCTCGGCCATCTCCTCCTCGAAAGCGGCCTCGTCGCCGGACATCTCGCCCAGCTTCTTGAGCATCTCGAAGAGGTCGAAGGTGTCCGCGGCCGGCGGCACCTCCACCTCGGCCTTGGCCCCGTAGTCGGAGAGCTTCATGCTCATGTCGACGTTGCCCTGGGGGGTGTCCATCCCGACGTCCATGCGGACCGGCAGGTCGTCGTCGTTGACCCAGACCTCGGTGTCGTAGCCCTTGATGCCGGACTTCTCGACGTTCTTCAGGAGCTGCTCGCGCTCCTTGGGCTCGAGCACGTCCAGGCTCTCGTTGCTCTCCATCATCTCCTTGACGGTGAGCGTGCCCTTGTAGTGCTGCGCCGTGACGCCGTCGACCTTCTCCTCGCCGACGCGCTTGAGGTTGGGTGACTCCAGGAGCAGGGCGAGCTGCTCGACCGGGCTCTGGTTCATGTTCTCCAGGCCGGAGAGCATCTCGCCCCCGGCCTCGGCGCCCGCGGACTCGGCGGCGGCCGCCAGGTCCATCTTCATCCAGCGCTTGCCGTCCATGTCCTTGGCGGCTGCCTCGCCCATGTCCATGTACATCACGTTGTCGCGCCAGACCATCCGGACCTGCTCCGGGGCGTCCGGCTCGGTGGCCAGCATGGAGCCCTTCATGGTCACGTCCATGACCGTCGGGTCCCAGCCCATGACGCCGGACATCGTGACGTCACCGCCACCGTCCAGGGCGGCCGGCATCGACATGGTCATTTCGACGTTGGCGGACTTGGCCTCGGACGTCTTCTCGTACGCCGCGGTCAGGACCTGCTGGACGGACCGGTCGGCGCCGGACGCCCCGTCCTTCTTCTCGGCACCGCAGCCGACGGCCCCGCCGGCAAGCACCAGCGCCGACACGCCGGCGAGCGCCACTCCACCCCGCCGCGAAGAGCGCGCGTACACAGAAAGCCTCATCGATTCCCCCCAAGGAAACGCGACGAACATATTGTTGAATCAGCAAACTCGTTGTGAGCCTAACCCACGGTTTCCATCGACTGCCTCACATTACCGACCCGCCCTTCCGTAGCAGCTCCGTGAAGTCGGCGGTGTCCGCGGCCGGCGGGCGCTCGGCGGAGACGGCGACGCCGTAGTCGCTGTAGTACGCGGTCTGGGTCAGCTCCCCGGTCTCCGTCCGGCCCCGCTCGACCTTCTTGACCAGCAGGTCCCGGTCGTCGACCCAGATGTCCACGGTCTGCCCGGTGGTGCCGCCCACCGTGCCGGACCAGTGCGTGGTGCGCCGACCGCGGGTCGTCTCCTCGCCGACCTCGCGTACGTCGTCGGAGGCCAGTAGCTGCTTCACCGCCTGGTGGGGCGTGGTGTTGCGCATCTGCTCCGCGAACCCGGCACCGGTGCCGTCGCCGAGATCCTCGAGGTCGGCGTAGACGTACTTGATCCAGTGTCTGCCGCCCACCCGGTCGGCGAACTCGTCGCCCATCCTGGCGTAGTAGGCGTCGGGCAGGTATCGGGCCTCCATGGCGGTGGTGCCGAGCCGGCGCATGGTCTCGGCGGTCGTGCCGCCCGTGTACGTGATCGTCAAGGTGCCGGTGAGGCCGTCGCGCCAGCCGAGGGTTCCGGCGGCGTCCAGGGACAGCTCGCGGCCCATGACGGTCGTGGACTCGACCCGCGCCGAACCCGCTCGCCCGGTGGCCCGCTCCACGGAACGCAGCGCCCGCGTCGACGGGCCGGCGTCGTCGGTGGACCCGTCGGTGGATCCGTCGGCGGAGGTGCAGGCGGTGACGCAGGCCAGCGCGGCCGTCACCGCGATCGAGACGACCGTACGGCGTGCCGTCGTGCCCGTCATGCGTCCCACCCCCGTGCGAGTCCCGTGCCCGCACGCTAACCCAGGCCACTGACACCCGTACGGGAAACGGAGCCAGGAAAAGGGGACGGGCCCCCACCTCGGAAGGTGCGGGGCCCGTGAACCGGTGGGCGAGCCGTTGGCTCAGACCGCGGCCGGGTCCTCCTCGACGAGGAGGTTGCGGGTGCGGTTGGAGTCGACCGGAATGCCGGGGCCCATCGTGGTGCTGATGGCGGCCTTCTTGATGTAGCGGCCCTTGGCGGCGGACGGCTTCAGACGGAGGATCTCCTCCAGCGCCGCGCCGTAGTTCTCCACCAGCTGGGTGTCGTCGAAGGACGACTTGCCGATGATGAAGTGCAGGTTCGAGTGCTTGTCGACGCGGAACTCGATCTTGCCGCCCTTGATCTCGGTCACGGCCTTGGCCACGTCCGGGGTCACGGTGCCGGTCTTCGGGTTCGGCATCAGACCACGCGGGCCGAGGACGCGGCCGAGGCGGCCGACCTTGCCCATGAGGTCCGGGGTGGCGACGACGGCGTCGAAGTCCAGACGGCCCTTCGCCACCTCGTCGATCAGTTCGTCGGAGCCGACGATGTCGGCGCCCGCGGCGGTCGCGGCCTCGGCACGGTCACCGGTCGCGAAGACCAGGACCCGGGCGGTCTTACCGGTGCCGTGCGGGAGGTTCACGGTGCCACGGACCATCTGGTCGGCCTTGCGCGGGTCGACACCCAGACGGAAGGCGACCTCGACGGTGCCGTCGAACTTGGTCGTGGAGGTCTCCTTGGCGAGACGGACGGCCTCGAGCGGGGCGTAGAGCTTGTCCCGGTCGATCTTGGCGTCCGCAGCGCGGAGAGACTTGCTGCGCTTGCTCACTACTGCTCCTGTTGGCTTCTGAGGAGTCGTGGTGCGGGCCGAGCAGGCCCTGCCACACTGTCCTGACCTTGCGGCTACCGCCGCATGGCTGGCTTACGGGGGTGGAGGTCAGCCCTCGACCGTGACGCCCATGGAACGCGCGGTACCGGCGATGATCTTCTCCGCCTGGTCCAGGTCGTTGGCGTTGAGGTCGGGCATCTTGGTGGTGGCGATCTCGCGGACCTGGTCACGCGTGATCTTCGCGACCTTGGTCTTGTGCGGCTCGCCGGAGCCCTTCTCCACGCCCGCGGCCTTGAGGATCATCTTCGCGGCCGGCGGCGTCTTGGTGATGAAGGTGAAGGAGCGGTCCTCGTAGACCGTGATCTCCACCGGGATGACCCAGCCACGCTGCGACTCGGTCGCGGCGTTGTAGGCCTTGCAGAACTCCATGATGTTGACGCCGTGCTGACCCAGCGCGGGGCCGACCGGCGGAGCCGGGTTCGCGGCACCGGCCTGGATCTGGAGCTTGATGAGCCCCGTGACCTTCTTCTTCTTGGGAGGCATAGCTCTCCGGGTCCTTTCGATTCGGGTCCTGCCGGCGTCCGGGGCGACCCGGACACAGGCATACCGCACAACGATAACGGGTATGGATGTGCGGCCAAAAACCGAGCAGGTCAGACCGGCTGCGTGAGCCCGTCTGACCTGTTCGGAAGCAGTACGTCCAGAGTGCGTCCAGAGAAGAACCGGTTCCGAACCGCTCGCTCTGAACTACTAGCTCTACTAGTTCTACTAGTTCTTCTGGATCTGGTCGAAGCTCAGCTCGACCGGAGTCTCGCGGCCGAAGATCTCGACGAGGCCCTTGACCTTCTTCGAGTCGGCGTTGATCTCGTTGATCGTGGCCTGCAGCGTCGCGAAGGGGCCGTCGGTGACGGTGACCGAGTCGCCGACCTCGAAGTCCAGCACCTGGACCTCGACCTTGCGCTGCGGGGCCGGCTTGCCCTCGGCCTCGGCGGCCTCGCGGGCGGCCTTCTCCTCGGCCTCGGGGGCGAGCATCTTGACGATCTCGTCCAGCGTCAGCGGGTACGGGTCGTAGGCGTTGCCGACGAAACCGGTGACGCCGGGGGTGTTGCGGACGACACCCCAGGACTCGTTGGTCAGGTCCATGCGCACGAGGACGTAGCCGGGCAGCTTGTTCTGCCGGATCGTCTTGCGGTCGCCGTTCTTGATCTGGACGACCTCTTCCTGCGGCACCTCGGCCTGGAAGATGTAGTCCTCGACGTTGAGCGAGACGGCGCGCTGCTCGAGGTTGGTCTTCACGCGGTTCTCGTAACCGGCGTAGGTGTGGATCACGTACCACTCGCCGGGGAGGACGCGCAGCTCCTGGCGGAGCTTCTCGATCGGGTCGAGCTCGGGCTCGGACTCCGCGGCCTCGGCGGTCTCCGCGTCGGCGTCCTCGGCCTCCGCGTCGTCGCCCGCCGGCTCGGCGGTCTCGTCCTTCGCCTCGGGACTCTCGTCCTCGTCCACGTCCGCGACGACCGCGTCGTCGGCAGCCTCGGCCTCGACGGAGGCCTCGGTGTCCTCGTTGTCGGCGCCCTCGACGGTGCCGGGCTCGTCCTCGACGGACTCGACCGGGTCGATGGCGTCGTTCACGTTCGGGTCAGACACTGTGGCTGCTTCTTCCTGGATACATAGGGGTGGAACACGCGAAAGGGGCGCCGGGTACCTCGGCGCCCTTCGCTTTCGAATCAGCCGAAGACGTACTTGGCGGCGTTACTGAAGCCATAGTCAATCAGAGTCACCAGGCCGATCATGATGACCACGAAGATGATCACCACGGTGGTGTACGTCGTCAGCTGGTTACGGCTCGGCCAGACAACCTTGCGCAGTTCCGCGACGATCTGGCGGTAGAAGAGAGCGAGGCGCTTGAGCGGACCCTTCTTGGCACGCTTGCCGCCCTTGCGCGACTTCTTCTTGGAGTCCGGCGCTTCGTCCTCGGCATCAGGCATGTCGATGGAGCCCACGGCGTCCGTCACTCGTCCTCACCTGATTCCGGGTCGTGGCCGTGCCGCGCCCGGTCTGAGCCGCACGGCGGTGCATTGCTGTACGTACATGCGCACACATCCTGGCGAAGGTGTGTGTAGCAGGGCCGGAGGGACTTGAACCCCCAACCGCTGGTTTTGGAGACCAGTGCTCTACCAATTGAGCTACGACCCTTTGTGTGTCCCCAACGTACCGCATTCGCCCGGGTGCTTGGTGTGCACCGAGTGAGCGCGGGCCGCTGAGGGCCAACGAGGTGAGAGTGTACGTGCTCAGGGCCCGGGCGTCGAACAGAAAGAACGCGTGGCAGTCCCTGCTGTGCCGTCCTGGCCGAAGATCGCCCTGGCGGCGGGGCGGATCCGGACTGTTGTTCAGGCCGTTCACCCCGTCCTGCCCATCGTCACTGCTCTGTCCAGCTTCCTGTCCGTTGCCCTGCACGCGGGTCGTCTCGCGGGTCGTCTCGCGGGTCGTCTCGCGGGTCGTCTCGTCCTGTTCAGTCCGTGAACCCTTGTGCCCGGGAAGTTGCCGGTCTGGAACGATGGGCCCATGAGCGCTGCAATCCCTCCCACCGAGCGCCGGGTCTCCGCCCGAGTCGGCGCGATCTCCGAGTCCGCCACCCTCGCCGTGGACGCCAAGGCCAAGGCCCTGAAGGCCGCCGGGCGTCCGGTGATCGGCTTCGGCGCCGGTGAGCCCGACTTTCCGACGCCGGACTACATCGTCGAGGCCGCGATCGAGGCCTGCAAGAACCCCAAGTTCCACCGGTACACGCCGGCCGGCGGCCTGCCCGAGCTGAAGGCCGCGATCGCCGCGAAGACGCTGCGCGACTCCGGCTACGAGGTCGACCCGTCCCAGATCCTGGTCACCAACGGCGGAAAGCAGGCCATCTACGAGGCGTTCGCCGCGATCCTCGACCCGGGCGACGAGGTCATCGTCCCGGCGCCGTACTGGACGACGTACCCGGAGTCGATCCGGCTGGCCGGCGGTGTCCCCGTCGAGGTCGTCGCCGATGAGACGACCGGCTACCGGGTGAGCGTGGAGCAGCTGGAGGCCGCGCGCACCGAGAAGACCAAGGTCGTCCTCTTCGTGTCGCCGTCGAACCCGACGGGCGCCGTGTACAGCGAGGCCGAGACCGAGGCGATCGGCCAGTGGGCCGTCGAGCACGGCCTGTGGGTCCTGACCGACGAGATCTACGAGCACCTCGTCTACGGCGACGCCGCCTCCGTGTCCATGCCGGCGCTGCTGCCCGAGCTTCGCGACAAGTGCGTCGTGGTCAACGGTGTCGCGAAGACGTACGCGATGACCGGCTGGCGGGTCGGGTGGGTCATCGGCCCGAAGGACGTCGTCAAGGCCGCGACGAACCTCCAGTCGCACGCCACGTCCAACGTGTCCAACGTGGCCCAGGCGGCGGCGCTGGCCGCGGTCTCCGGCGACCTGGACGCCGTGGCGAAGATGCGGGAGGCCTTCGACCGACGCCGCCGGACCATCGTGCGGATGCTCAACGAGATCGACGGCGTGCTGTGCCCGGAGCCGGAGGGTGCGTTCTACGCCTACCCGTCGGTCAAGGCTCTGCTCGGCAAGGAGATCCGCGGCAGGCGCCCGCAGGACACGGTCGAGCTGGCCGCGCTGATCCTGGAGGAGGCCGAGGTCGCTGTGGTGCCCGGCGAGGCGTTCGGCACGCCCGGGTATCTGCGGCTGTCGTACGCGCTCGGGGACGAGGACCTCGCCGAGGGCGTGAGCCGGATTCAGAAGCTGCTGGCGGAGGCCAGGGACTGACCCGTCACCCTTCAGCGGTTCTTCGGGCAGGGACCACACCGGAACGTCACGGTGTGGTCCCTGCTTCGTTTGTGCGAGCAAGACCACGTACGGGGAAAGTGCTGTCGGGCCGGGCGTGTCGTGCGGCAGGATCACGGAATGCAGCGCTCTACAGGGGGACACCCCCCGCACCCCCCACGTGTACGTGACGTCTCCGAACTGCCGAAGGCCCATCTCCACCTGCACTTCACCGGGTCGATGCGCCCTGCCACCCTGCTCGAACTGGCCGACAAGCACGGCGTGCGGCTGCCCGAGACGCTGACCGAGGCGCTGGGCCGCGGGGAGTCGCCGAAGCTGCGGGCGACGGACGAGCGGGGCTGGTTTCGCTTCCAGCGGCTGTACGACGCGGCGAGGTCGTGCCTCCAGGAGCCCGAGGACATCCAGCGCCTGGTACGGGAGGCCGCGGAGGAGGACCTGCGGGACGGCTCGGGGTGGCTGGAGATCCAGGTGGATCCGACGTCGTACGCGCCGCGGCTGGGCGGACTGATTCCAGCGCTGGAGATCATCCTGGACGCGGTGGAGACGACCGTCCGGGACACCGGGATCGGAATGCGGGTGCTGGTCGCCGCGAACCGGATGAAGCATCCGCTGGACGCGCGGACGCTGGCCCGTCTCGCGGTGCGGTACGCGGACCGGGGTGTGGTCGGGTTCGGGCTGTCCAACGACGAGCGGCGGGGCATGGCCCGGGACTTCGACCGGGCGTTCGCGATCGCGCGGGACGGAGGACTGCTGTCCGCGCCGCACGGGGGCGAGCTGACCGGGCCGCTGTCCGTGCGGGACTGCCTGGACGACCTGGAGGCCGACCGGATCGGCCACGGGGTGCGGGCGGCGGAGGATCCGCGGCTGCTGAAGCGGCTGGCGGACCGGCAGGTGACGTGCGAGGTGTGTCCGGCGTCGAACGTCGCCCTGGGCGTGTACGAGAAGCCGGAGGACGTGCCGCTTCGGACGCTGTTCGAGGCGGGAGTGCCGATGGCGCTGGGCGCGGACGACCCTCTGCTGTTCGGGTCCCGGCTGGCCGCCCAGTACGAGATCGCCCGGCAGGACCACGGGTTCACGGACGCGGAACTGGCGGAACTGGCGCGTCAGTCGGTGCGGGGATCGGCCGCCCCGGAGAACGTGAAGCGGAAGCTGCTGGCGGGCGTGGAGGACTGGATGGCGGCGTAGACCGCCGCTCCGGCGAAGAGATCCAGCGAAGAGAGCAGCGAAGAGAGCAGCGAGGACCAGCGAAACGACGAGTGGAGGGGTACGCGGCACTCGGCATGCGGCACGCACCGGGTCGTTTCACGCAGCCGCACTCATGCCGGGCACCGGTTCAGCAGATCGCCGCGAGCAGCGTCCTGGTCAGCCGCCGCGCGAAGTCGTCCACCGGCGGGCGCACGCCGCCGCGCGTCGCGTCGTACGCGAACGCCCGCTGCGCACAGGCGCCCAGCAGCAGCGACGCGGCGGCGAAGGTGTCCGCGCCGGCGCGGACGCGTCCTGCGGCCTGCTCGGCCCGCAGGTAGGCGTCGAGGCCCTCGATCGGCAGGTGCGGCCCGGTGCCCAGCTCCCGCATCGCGTCGTCGTGCCGTCGCTTGAGCTCCGTCTGGGCGTAGAGCGAGGCGGCGATCGGGAAGCTCTGCTCGTAGAAGAGCGCGGCCTGGCGGGCGATCTCCATGACGTTCTCTTCGACGGAGGCAGTGCCCGGCTCGGCGGCTAGGCCCCGGAGCAGGGGGGTCAGCCGCGGCAGCCGCTCGGAGAGGACGCGGATGAACAGCTCCTCCTTGCTCGCGAAGTGCTTGTACAGCGCGGCCTCGGAGCATGCGGCTCCCTTGGCGATCTCCTTGGTGGTGGCACGGGCGAGCCCGACGGTCAGCATCAGCTCGTGGGCGGCGTCCAGGATGCGCTCCCGGGCCGGCTTGTCGGACCGCATGACTGCTCCCGTCGGGGCTTGACTAGTGGGTGAGTACTTACTCACCCTAGAGGAGAGATGGGTGGGTGAGTACTCACCCACCCATTCACCCACCCATTCGCCCGCCCACCCATTCGGCTCACCCTTGCGAGCCCGCTCACCCAAGCGCTGCCAAGCCCCCGTGCGGAACGGAGTACGCCATGAAGCTCACCGTCTTCGGTGCCACCGGAGGTATCGGCCAGGAGGTCGTCCGACAGGCGCTCGACGCCGGACACCAGGTCACTGCCGTCGTACGTGATCCCGCGCGGTTGTCCGTGACCGGCGAGCGGCTGGAGGTGTTCCGCGCGGATCTGAGCGACCCGGTGGCGGTACGGCCGGCGGTGGCAGGGCGGGACGCCGTGCTGTCCGGGCTCGGCGCCCGCCACCGCGCCGACGCCGGGGTCGCGACGCGGCTGACCCGGACGGTGCTGGACGCGATGGAGGCGGAGGGTGTGCGCAGACTGCTGGTAGTCAGTGCCGCTCCGGTGGGGCCCGAGCCGCGGGGCGCCGGACTGCTGGACCGGGGTGTTCGCGGAGCCGTCTCCGCCGTACTCAAGGCCATCTACGACGATCTGCGCGCCATGGAGGCCGATGTGGCGCGCAGCGCCACCGACTGGACGGTCGTCCGGCCGCCGCGCCTGCAGGACAGGCCGGTCTCCGGCAGGTACCGGACGGAGGTCGGTGGCTTCCCGTCCAAGGGCCGTTTCGCAGGCCGCGCCGACGTGGCCCACGCGATGCTCGCGATGACCGAGGACGCGGGGACCGTGAAACAGGGCGTGGGCATCGCCTACTGACACCCACCCCGGGCTCCGGCTCCGGTGCGGAGTGGGAACGGCTTCGGCTTCGGCTTCGGCCTCGGTGCGAGGGTGGGAGCGCCCTCGGCCTCGGTGCGGGGGTGGGAACGGTTTCGGCTAGAGGCTGACGCCGATCGTCACCGGTTCGTTGACCAGCGTGATGCCGAAGGCATCACGGACACCGGCGACGACCTCGCGGGCCAGCGCGAGCAGATCCTCCGTGGTCGCCTCGCCGCGGTTGGTGAGGGCGAGGGTGTGCTTGGTGGAGATGCGGGCGGGCCCGGTGCCGTACCCCTTCGTGAAGCCGGCCTTGTCGATCAGCCAGGCCGCGGAGGTCTTCAGGCGTCCCTCGCCGGCCGGGAAGGCGGGCGGCTCGGTGCCGTCACCGAGTCGCTCGTCCACACGCGTGCGGAAGGCGGCGAACTCCTCGTCCGTGAGGATCGGGTTGGTGAAGAACGACCCGGCCGACCAGGTGTCGTGGTCCTCGGGGTCGAGGACCATGCCCTTGCCGGCGCGCAGCTTCAGCACGGTGTCGCGGGCCGCCGTGAGCGGTACCCGCCCGCCGGCCTCGACACCGAGGGCGCGGGCCGTCTCGGCGTAGCGCAGGGGGGCGGAGAGCCCGTCGGCGTTCTCCAGCTCGAAGCGGACGCGCAGGACGACGTACCGCTCGGGCTCGGCCTTGAAGCGGCTGTGCCGGTAGGAGAAGACGCAGTCGGCGTTGGTCAGGGTGACCGTCCCGCCGGCTCTGCGGTCGTACGCGATCACCTCGGTGATCGTCGAGGAGACCTCTTGGCCGTACGCGCCGACGTTCTGGATGGGCGTCGCGCCCGCCGAGCCGGGGATGCCGGCCAGGCACTCGACGCCGGCGAGTCCGGCCTCGACGGTACGGGCGACGGCGTCGGTCCAGATCTCACCGGCCGCCAGCTCCAGCGTCGTGCCGTCGAGGGAGAGGCCGCGCGTGGCGATGTGCAGGGCGGTGCCGTCGAAACCCTTGTCTCCGATGACCAGGTTGGATCCGCCGCCGATGAGCAGCAGGGGCGTGCCGGTGTCGTCGGCCTCGCGGACGGCGGCGATCACCTCGGCGTCGGTCGTGGCCGTGACCAGCCGGGTCGCCGGTCCGCCCAGCCGGAAGGTGGTCAGCGGGGCGAGGGGAGCGTCATGGAGTTCCTGCACGCGCCCAAGACTACGAGACGGCACCGACCGCCCCGGGCAGCGGGAACCTAGTGGGAGGCGCCATGGCCCGCCATGGTCGGTCAGGGAACGGCCCCGGCCACTTCGCCGCACTGGAGGGGGCGCCATCCGGTAAGGGTCGCCCGCTAGGGCGGACGCCCCTTACCGGATGCCCCGCCGACCGGCTACCGGAGCCAGGTCAGGCCAGTCGCACGACCGCCCGGGACATGCCGAGGACCTTCTGTCCGGCGCTGGTGGCCGTCAGGTCGACGCGGACGGTGTTGTCGTTGTCGTCGAGCTTGGCCGCGACCTTGCCGGTGACCTCGATCATGGCACCCTGGTCGTCGTTCGGGACGACGACGGGCCTGGTGAAGCGGACGCCGTACTCCACGACCGCGCCCGGATCTCCGATCCAGTCGGTCACCACGCGGATCGCCTCGGCCATGGTGAACATGCCGTGCGCGATGACGTCCGGCAGGCCGACCTCCTTGGCGAACTTCTCGTTCCAGTGGATCGGGTTGAAGTCGCCGGAGGCACCCGCGTACCGCACGAGAGTGGCGCGACTCACGGGAAAACTCCGCGCGGGCAGTTCGGTGCCGACCTCGACGTCGCCGTACGCGACCTTCGCCGTCGCGGGAGGCGTCGTGGCCGGTACCGCGGCCGGTACCGTGGAATGCGTCGTGGAATGCGTCATGGAATGCGTCATGGGATGACTCACGCCTCCTCGGCCGCGCGGGCCACGAGCTTGGTCCAGGCGGTCACGACGTGCTCGCCGGCCTCGTCGTGCACCTCGCCGCGGATGTCCAGGATGTCGTTGCCCGCCATCGACTTGATCGCCTCGATGGTGGAGGTGACCGTGAGCCGGTCACCGGCGCGCACCGGACGGGCGTAGGCGAACTTCTGGTCGCCGTGCACCACTCGGCTGTAGTCCAGGCCCAGCTGCGGGTCCTCGATGACCTGACCCGCCGCCTTGAACGTGATCGAGAACACGAAGGTCGGCGGAGCGATCACGTCCGGATGACCGAGCGCCTTCGCGGCCTCCGTGTCCGTGTACACCGGATTGGCGTCACCCACCGCCTCCGCGAACTCGCGGATCTTCTCCCGGCCCACCTCGTAGGGCGCGGTCGGCGGATAGGCCCGCCCCACGAACGACTGGTCGAGCGCCATGGGCTCGCAACCTCCTGCTGCTCTCCGGGCTGTGGGTGCCGCCTCTGGCACCGCTGACCAAAACGACACGAGGCCGCCCCCAAGCTTCGGGGACGGCCTCGTGTACGAGCCTGTTTTATCGCGTTTCGCGGTGCGCGGTGTGCGCCTTGCAACGCGGGCAGTGCTTCTTCATCTCCAGTCGGTCCGGGTTGTTACGCCGGTTCTTCTTGGTGATGTAGTTCCGCTCCTTGCACTCCACGCAGGCCAGCGTGATCTTCGGGCGGACGTCGGTGGCAGCCACGTGAGTGCACTCCTTGACGAACGGATTGATGATGTCAACGCAGAAAAGAGTAGCCGATTGAAGGACCGACCCCGCAATCGGCTACTGAAAGTAGCGGTGACCGGACTTGAACCGGTGACACAGCGATTATGAGCCGCTTGCTCTACCGACTGAGCTACACCGCTGTGATGCGATCGGGCCCCGCCTTACGACGGGAACCTCTCACACCAGAGCCCCAAAACGGAATCGAACCGTTGACCTTCTCCTTACCATGGAGACGCTCTGCCGACTGAGCTATTGGGGCGAGCGATGAAGACATTACACGGTCGCCCGCCGTTCGCCCAAATCCGTTTCGCCGCCCCTGCCCCATCCCGTCCCCATCCCTGCCTCACGCCTGCCCCACACCCGGGCGGACCTCCGTCATGGCGGCCGGACCGCACCGGTACGACTATTGCGCTCCTCCGCGCCACGGGCAGGTCACCGTCCTAGGCTCGACTCACTCTGCGTGATCTTGCGTCCCCACTGCGCAGCCCCGAGCCCAGAGGAGCGCGATGCCCGACAGCCAGCCGCAGCCGCCCCACTCGCCCTCTCCCTCGGGCCCCGCCGACCGCGGCAAGCTCCTGCTGTCCGGGGCGCGGCTCACCGACGGCCGGACCGTGGACGTACGGCTGCACGGCAGGCGTATCGAGGCGGTCGGCACGGCCGGCAGCCTGACGGCGGCGCGAACGCCCGGCTCCGGCACCCGCGTGGACCTCACCGGCTACCTGCTCCTCCCCGCCCCCGCCGAACCCCACGTCCACGGCGACACGGCACTGACGGCCGACACCCCCGGGCCCGTCTCCTACGACCCCCTGGACGTCCAGCGCCGGGCCACCGAGGCCGTCCTGCTCCAGCTGGGACACGGGGCGACCGCGCTACGGGCGCACGTGCGCGTGGGCGACGTTCCGGGGCTGGGCGCGCTGACCGCCGTACTGCGGGCGCGGCGGTCGCTGCGCGGGCTGGCCGAGCTGACGGCGGTGGCCATGCCCAGGGTGCTGACCGGGGTGGCCGGGGCCGACGGGCTGGCGATGCTTCGGGAGGCGGTCAAGATGGGCGCCGAGGTGGTGGGCGGCTGTCCGGACCTGGACCCCGATCCGACGGGGTACACCGAGGCGGTCCTCGAGGTCGCCGCCGAACACGGCTGCCCGGTCGACCTGCACACGGACGCCGCCGACCCGGCTCGGCTGGCCCGGCTGGCGGCGATGGCGGGCGGGCTGCGCCCCGGAGTGACCCTCGGCCCCTGCGACGGCCTTGGCCGGCTGCCCGCCGACGCGGCGTCCCGGGCCGCGGACCAGCTCGCGTCGGCGGGAGTGACGGTGGTGTGCCTGCCCCAGGGCGCCTGCGGCGCGGTCGACCACCGCGACGGCACGGCTCCGGTACGGCTGCTGCGGGCAGCCGGCGTGCGCGTCGCCGCCGGGAGCGGTGCGCTTCGGGACGTGTCCAACCCCGTCGGGCGCGGTGACCCCCTGGAGGCCGCGTACCTGCTGGCCTCACGCCACGGGCTGCGCCCCGAGGACGCGTACGACGCGGTGAGCGCGGCGCCGCGAGCGGCCCTGGGCCTGCCCGAGGTGCGGGTGGAGGCGGGCTTCCCGGCCGAACTCCTCGCGGTACGCGGGGACCGGCTGGCGGGGGCGCTTTCCCTGGCATACAGCCGGATCGTGGTGCACCGGGGGCGGGTGGTGGCACGGACCAGCGCGGTACGGGAGTACGGCGACTCTACGACCGGGAAGGACCTGGGGCTGCCTCGTCAGGGGCGCGGGGCGCGCAAGGGGCCGTCAGGACCCGGGGAAGCGTCCTGACGGGGGCGGGAGGCGCGGCGTTGACAGGGGGCCGTGGCCGCGTGGGCCCGGAGCCGGTGGGCCCGAGGCCGCCCCTACTGTGGCCCTGCGTGGCCCTGTCGGTCCCTGTCGGTCCCTGTGAGTCCCCGTGTGTCGCCCGATAAGGCTGCGGGACCGGTGAGAGCCCATACTGCACCGGACAGAACCCTGCGGATACGGCCGAAGCCGTGCGGCGAGGGCGGTCGTCGGGGCGTACGGTCGAAGGCATGCGCATTGTCATCGCTGGTGGTCATGGTCAGATCGCGCTGCGGTTGGAGCGGTTGCTCGCCGCGCGCGGTGACGAGGTGGCGGGAATCATCCGCAAGGCGGAGCAGGCCGAGGATCTGCGTGCGGCCGGTGCCGAACCGGTCGTGCTCGACCTGGAGTCGGCCTCGGTGGAGGAGGTCGCGGAACGGCTGCGGGGCGCTGACGCGGCGGTCTTCGCGGCGGGTGCGGGCCCCGGGAGCGGAGCGGCCCGCAAGGACACGGTGGACAAGGCGGCGGCGGTCCTCTTCGCGGACGCGGCGGTCCGGGCGGGCGTCAGGCGCTTCGTGGTCGTGTCCTCCATGGGTGCCGATCCGCATCACGAGGGAGACGAGATCTTCGACGTCTACCAGCGTGCCAAGGGCGAGGCCGACGCATACGTACGCACCCTGGACGGGCTGGACTGGACGATCCTGCGCCCCGGCGCGCTGACGGACGATGCCGGCACCGGCCTCGTCCGCCTGGAGGCACACACCGGCCGCGGCCCGGTCCCGCGCGACGACGTGGCCGCCGTACTGGCGGAACTGGTCGACACCCCGGCCACGAGCGGCCTGACCCTGGAGCTGATCAGCGGTTCGGCGCCCGTGTCGGTGGCGGTGAAGTCGGTGGCCGGGAACTGAGGACACGGGACGCGGACGCCTGAGCATACGGTCAGAACAGGGGCAGCTGCCCGGGGAAGTCCGGGACGGCGTACCCGTCCAGGGAGGGCTGCACCGCACCGAGTTGCGCCGTCCGACGCGACCCCGGGCAGGAGACGAGTTCGCCACTCCCCCGCGCGCCGGACGGGTCGTGACGCGCGTACCGCCCCGCGACGACGGCGATCTCACGACGGCACTCGGGGCATGTTCTGCGACGGGAGGACGAGACCATGACACCAGTCTGCCCGGAGCGCGAGCACCCTTTCGGAGCAACACATGACGAAGGGCCCCGTGACCTGCTTGAACAGCAGGTCACGGGGCCCTTCGTTCCCGTGTGGCGGCGCCAGGATTCGAACCTGGGAAGGCTGAGCCGGCAGATTTACAGTCTGCTCCCTTTGGCCGCTCGGGCACACCGCCGGGGTTCGCTGCCCTTCGAACCGCCTTTCGGCGGTGCTCCGTGGCAACGACGTAAACAATACCTGATGTGTGGGGGTGCTTCGCCACCTGATTGATCGCCGCTCGGGGGCGGCGGGTGGCTAGGCTTGTCCGGATGCGGCCGAGAGCGCCTACCGGGCTCGGCGGCCGCCGATGTATGCCGGTACGGACCCGATTCGCGGCCCGACACGCCCCCAGATACAAGGAGCCACAGGACATGGCCGACTCCAGTTTCGACATCGTCTCGAAGGTCGAGCGGCAGGAGGTCGACAACGCCCTCAACCAGGCCGCCAAGGAGATCTCGCAGCGCTACGACTTCAAGGGCGTGGGCGCCTCGATCTCCTGGTCCGGGGAGAAGATCCTCATGGAGGCCAACTCCGAGGACCGGGTGAGCGCTGTCCTCGACGTCTTCCAGTCCAAGCTGATCAAGCGCGGCATCTCGCTGAAGGCTCTGGACGCGGGCGAGCCCCAGCTCTCCGGCAAGGAGTACAAGATCTTCGCGTCGATCGAGGAGGGCATTTCCCAGGACAACGCGAAGAAGGTGGCCAAGCTCATCCGCGACGAGGGCCCCAAGGGCGTGAAGGCCCAGGTCCAGGGCGAGGAGCTGCGGGTCAGCTCCAAGAACCGGGACGACCTGCAGGCCGTGATCGCCCTGCTGAAGGGCCAGGACTTCGACTTCGCGCTGCAGTTCGTGAACTACCGGTGATCTGTTGACCCGGCGGCGCGGCAACGCGCGCCCTGCCGCGGTATGAGGGAGGAGGGCGGGCACCCGACGGTGCCCGCCCTCCTCCCTCGTCCGACGTCTCGTCGGTCGTTACGTCTCCCGCCGGCCGACCGCGGTCCCGCGCGTTCAGTCGCGCGAGTTGCCGAACAGAAGCCGGTAGGCGACCAGAAGTACCAGGGAACCGCCGATCGCCGCCGCCCAGGTGGCACCGTCGTAAAAGTCCTTGCTGATCGGGTGGTCCAGCCAGCGGGCCGATATCCAGCCGCCGAGGGACGCGCCCACTATGCCGATGAGGGTCGTGCCGATGAGCCCTCCCGGGTCGCGGCCCGGCAGCAGGAACTTGGCGATGGCTCCGGCCAACAGTCCGAGGATGATCCAGCTGATGACGGTCATGCCGTGACCCTGCCCTTTCTCACTGCGCCTGCGCTGTCCCAGTCGTGTGGGCTCGCTCCTCCGCGCGTGTTCATTTGCTCTTGGTGGGGAGGACGTTCCGAGGGCTTCCGGTGGTTGCGCCGATCAGTAGGGTGCGACGCATGACACCTGCGGGTTCGGAGCTGCGGCGCACCCTCGGCGTGGGCGACGCCGTGGTCGTGGGGCTCGGTTCGATGATCGGTGCCGGGATCTTCGCGGCCCTGGCGCCCGCGGCCCGCGCGGCCGGGTCGGGGCTGCTGCTCGGCCTCGCCCTGGCCGCTGTCGTCGCCTACTGCAACGCCACGTCGTCGGCACGGCTGGCGGCCCGGTATCCGGCTTCGGGAGGGACGTACGTCTACGGGCGCGAGCGGCTCGGGGAATTCTGGGGGTATCTCGCGGGCTGGTCGTTCGTCGTCGGGAAGACGGCCTCCTGTGCTGCCATGGCACTCACCGTGGGGGCGTACGTCTGGCCGGAGCAGGCGCACGTGGTGGCGGTCGCGGCCGTGGCGGCGCTGACCGCGGTGAACTACGGCGGGATTCAGAAGTCCGCCTGGCTGACGCGGACGATCGTGGCGATCGTCCTGACCGTCCTCGCTGCCGTGGTGGCGGTCTGCCTGGGATCGGGCCGTTCCGACGCCGGACGGCTGGACATCGGGCTGTCGGGCGGCGTCGGCGGGGTCCTGCAGGCGGCCGGACTGCTGTTCTTCGCCTTCGCCGGGTACGCGCGCATCGCGACCCTCGGCGAGGAGGTCCGCGACCCGGAGCGCACCATTCCGCGCGCGGTCCCGCTGGCCCTGGGCATCACGCTGGCGGTGTACGGGTGTGTCGCGGTGGCTGTCCTTTCGGTGCTGGGCCCGGACGGTCTGGGGCAGGCGACGGCGCCACTGGCCGACGCGGTACGGGCAGCAGGCGTGCCAGGGCTGGCGCCGGCGGTGCGGGTGGGCGCCGCTCTGGCCGCGCTCGGGTCACTGCTGGCGCTGATCCTGGGCGTTTCACGGACCACGCTGGCCATGGCCCGGGACGGTCACCTGCCCGGAGCGCTGGCCGCGGTGCACCCGCGTTTCCAGGTGCCGCACCGGGCGGAGGTGGCCGTGGGCGCGGTGGTCGCGGTCCTGGCCGCCACCGTGGACGTGCGGGGCGCGATCGGGTTCTCGTCCTTCGGCGTGCTGGCGTACTACGCCGTGGCCAACGCGTCGGCCTGGACGCTGAGCCCGTCGAGGACGGCACGGGTAGTACCCGCGCTGGGTCTGATGGGGTGCGGGGTGCTCGCGTTCTCCCTGCCGGTGGTTTCGGTGGTGGTGGGCGCGGGTGTGCTGGCGGTGGGTGTGGTGGCGTACGCGGTGCGGGTGCGGAGACGGGTGCGGGAGCGGCGGGCTCCTCGGTAGGCGGGGGGGAAACCTCGCGGTCGGTGCTCCCGGACCTCGGGTCGGCCAGGCGTCCTCGGACGGGGCAGCGCGCGTCCACAGGCCGACGCTTACGCAGGTCGGGCCGTCCGCAGGCCAAGCGCGACCTCAGGGTCCGGCCCGTCCACAGGTCAAGCGCGACCTCAGGGTCCGGCCCGTCCACAGGTCAAGCGCGCCCTCAGGTCGGGCGCGTCCAAAGGACCAGGCGCGTTCGCGAGAAGAGCAGCTCCTACCAGCCGGTCCGCTGTGTGGGGCCGGTGGCCGTGAACGGCCGGTCCGTCCGCACGATCTCGCGGCCCATCGGGAGCAGTGAGACGGGGATCAGCTTGAAGTTGGCGATGCCGAGCGGGATTCCGATGATCGTGACGCACAGCGCGATGCCGGTGACGATGTGACCGATGGCCAGCCACCAGCCCGCGAGGACCAGCCACAGCACGTTGCCGATACAGGAGGGCGCCCCCGCGTCGCGGCGTTCGACCGCCGTGTATCCGAAGGGCCACAGCGCGTAGACACCGATGCGGAAAGCCGCTATGCCGAACGGGATTCCGATGATCGTGATGCAGAGCAGCGCGCCGGCGACCAGGTAGCCGAGGAACAGCCAGAAGCCGCTGAGCACGAGCCATATGACGTTGAGGATGGTCTTCACTGGTGACGACCTGCCATCTTTTCGAGTCGGGCGATTCGCTCCGCCATCGGCGGGTGGGTGGAGAACATCTTCGAGAGCCCTTGTCCCGGGCGGAACGGGTTGGCGATCATCATGTGACTGGCGGTCTCGATCCGGGGCTCCGGGGGCAGCGGAAGCTGCTTCGTGCCGAGCTCGAGTTTGCGCAGGGCGCCGGCGAGGGCGATCGGGTCGCCGGTGAGCTGGGCGCCGGAGGCGTCGGCGTCGTACTCCCTGGAGCGGCTGATCGCCAGCTGGATGAGGGTGGCGGCGAGCGGACCGAGAATCATGATGAGGAGCATGCCCAGCAGACCTGGTCCGTCATCGTCATTGGACCGTCCAATGGGGATCAGCCAGGCGAAGTTGACCAGGAACATGATCACGGAGGCGAGGGCACCGGCGACGGACGAGATGAGGATGTCGCGGTTGTAGACGTGGCTGAGCTCGTGTCCGATGACGCCGCGGAGCTCACGCTCGTCGAGCAGGCGCATGATGCCCTCGGTGCAGCACACGGCCGCGTTGCGCGGGTTGCGGCCGGTCGCGAAGGCGTTCGGCGCCTCCGTCGGCGAGATGTACAGGCGGGGCATGGGCTGGCGGGCCTGGGTCGAGAGCTCGCGCACCATGCGGTACAGCGCCGGCGCCTCGAACTCGCTGACCGGGCGGGCGCGCATCGCCCGCAGCGCGAGCTTGTCGCTGTTCCAGTACGCGTACGCGTTCGTTCCCAGGGCGACGAGGACGGCGACGACGAGCCCCGCTCGGCCGAAGAAACTGCCGATGACAATGATGAGCGCGGACAGTCCCCCGAGGAGTACTGCGGTCCTGAGCCCGTTGTGCCGGCGGTGCACGGTACGCCCTCCAAGTGGTGCAGCAGGGGAACCCTTTGCTTGCTGGTGTCGCTCGCTGTGGTTGCTTCCTGGTCTGTGATGCCACCGGTGTCGTGGCATCACGTCCAGTGGACCCTTCCGTACTGGTCAACGCCAGGCGAAGGCCGCCAGTTCCCTGGCACGCACGGTGGCGGGCGTGCTCCGCACGGGTGACGGACGCAGCACGCGGCACGCGGCACGCGCGCGGGCCGGTTACCCACCCCCTTTCACGCGGCCGGAGCGGCTGTTGCTCAGAAGAGCCCGGTGTCGGCGAAGCGCAGGATCAGCTGGGGTGCGCCCGAGAAGGCGACGGCGAGCACCGCGGTCACGGTGATCGCGGCCGTGAGGGGAACCGGTACGCGGCGCTTCACGACCTCGCCCTCGGGTGCCCGGAACAGCAGGGCCGTCCATTGGAGGTAGTAGAACAGCGCGATGACGACGTTGACCGCCATGACGACGGCCAGCCAGCCGAGCCCCGCGTCGACGGCCGCGGAGAAGACCGTGACCTTGGCGAAGAGGCCGATGATGCCGGGCGGCAGTCCGGCGAGGCAGAGCAGGAAGAAGGCCAGGAGCAGGGCCGTCAGGGGGTGGGACGCGTACAGGCCGCGGTAGTCGGCGACGCGGTTGAGGGAGCTCGTACGGCCCACGAGTGCGGCCACCGCGAAGGCGCCGAGGTTCACCGCGGCGTACATGAGGGCGTAGGCGACGGTGGAGCCGATCGAGCGTTCGGGGTCGTCGGAGTACGCGGCGGCGGCGATCGGCACCAGGAGGTAGCCGGCCTGACCGACGGACGACCAGGCGAGCAGGCGTACCGCGCTGTACGCGCGCGTGGCCTGCTGGCGGAGGGCTCCGACGTTGCCGACGGTCATGGTGAGCGCGGCCAGCACCGCGAGTGCCGGTCCCCAGACGTCGGCGTAGGACGGGAAGGCGATGACCGTGACGAGGATCAGGCCGGAGAAACCGACCGCCTTGCCGATCACGGACAGGTAGGCGGCGATCGGCAGGGGCGCGCCCACGTACGTGTCGGGCACCCAGAAGTGGAAGGGCACGGCGGCCGTCTTGAAGGCGAAGCCGACGAGGGTGAGGACGACGCCGGTCTGGGCGAGCGTGGTGAGCTGCCCGTCGACGTGCTGAATGCGGTCGGCCACCTGGGTGAGGTGGAGGGTGCCGGTGGAGGCGTACACGAAGCTGACGCCCATGAGGCTGACCGCGGTCGCGGTGACCGAGGACAGGAAGAACTTCAGGGCCGCTTCGGAGGACCGGCGGTCGCCCTGGCGCAGGCCCACGAGGGCGAAGGCGGGCAGGGAGGCGACCTCCAGGGCGACGATGAGGGTCGCGAGATCGCGGGAGGCGGGCAGGAGCGCGGCGCCGGCCGCCGAGGAGAGCAGCAGGAACCAGTACTCCCCCTCCGGGAGCCCGCGGTCGGCGTCCTTCACCGCGGTGACCGACAGCAGGGCGGTCAGGAGGGCTCCGCCGAGGACCAGGAACTGGATGGCGAGGGTGAAGGTGTCCGCCGTGTAGCTGCACACGTCGGCGTCACCAGTCAGGCAGAACGTCGAGCGGTCGCCGTTCACCAGGGGCAGCAGCATGAGCGCGGCGGCGGCGAGTCCGGCGACCGAGATCCAGCCGAGTACCGACTTCCGGGCGTCCTTGACGAACAGGTCGGTGACGAGGACGACGAGTCCGACGACCGCCGCGATGGTGGGCGGCGCGATGGCGAGCCAGTCGACGGACTGGACCAGGTTCTGGGCGAGGTTCTGGGCCACGCCCTGCCCCAGTGGCTGCGACAGGGGCTCGGTGAGGGGCTGGGCCGGGGAGCTCATCGGGTGCCTCCTGAGAGGAGCTGCTGCACGGCCGGGTCGGTCAGCCCCAGCAGGATCCTGGGCCAGAGTCCGGCGACGACGGTCAGGACGACGAGCGGCGTCCAGGCGGCGAACTCGTACGTGCGTACGTCGGTGAGCTTCGGCGCTTCCCGCGGTACGGCGCCCATGCAGACGCGGCGGACCACGATCAGCATGTACGCGGCGGTCAGTAGCGTGCCGAACGCGGCGACGGCCATGAAGGTGAGGTAGGCGGGGCGGCTGAGGTCGTCGTGCGGGTCGAAGGCGCCGAACAGGGCGAGCATCTCGCCCCAGAAGCCGGCCAGGCCCGGCAGGCCGAGCGAGGCGACCGCGGCGAAGGCGAGGAGGCCGCCGAGGCGGGGTGCCTTGCCGTACAGGGCTGCTCCGGCCTCCTCGGCGAGGGAGTCGAGGTCGGTGGTGCCGGTGCGGTCCTTGAGCGCGCCGACGACGAAGAAGAGCAGGCCGGTGATGAGGCCGTGGGCGATGTTGGCGAACAGGGCGCCGTTCACGCCGGTCGGGGTCATCGTCGAGATGCCCAGCAGGACGAAGCCCATGTGGCCGACGGAGGAGTAGGCGATGAGGCGCTTGAGGTCGCCCTTCGCACCCCTTCTGGCGAGTGCCAGACAGGCCAGGGAGCCGTAGATGATGCCGACGACGGCGAATGCGGCGAGGTAGGGCGCGAAGGCCTGGAAACCGTCCGGTGCGGCCGGAAGGAGGATCCGGACGAACCCGTACGTACCCATCTTCAGCAGGACACCGGCCAGCAGGACCGATCCGACGGTCGGCGCGGCGGTGTGGGCGTCGGGCAGCCAGCTGTGCAGCGGCCACATCGGAGTCTTGACGGCGAGCCCGATCCCGATCGCCAGTACGGCGACGACCTGCACGGACGTGGTCAGCGACCGGCCGTTGTCAGTGGCGAGTGCCACCATGTCGAATGTGCCCGCCGTGAGTCCGATCAGGAGCAGGCCGAGCAGCATGACGACGGAGCCGAGGAGGGTGTAGAGGATGAACTTCCAGGCGGCCGCGGCCCGTCCCTCGCCGCCCCAGCGGGCGATGAGGAAGTACATCGGGATGAGGACCATCTCGAAGGCGAGGAAGAAGAGGATCAGGTCGAGGACGGCGAAGGTCGCGAGGGTGCCGGACTCCAGGACGAGCAGCAGCGCGACGAACGCCTTCGGGCTCGGGCCCGCGGCGCGCGGCGTCAGCCGCTCATGTTGCTGCTTGAAGTACGAGTAGAGCGCGCACAGGAAGGTCAGCAGCGCGGTCAGGACCAGCAGGGGGAGGGAGATGCCGTCGATGCCGAGGTGGATGCGCACGTCGAGTGCGGGGATCCAGCTGATGTCGGTGCCTGCCTGCATCTTCGACGGATGGTCGTGGTCGAAGCCGAGCACGAGGACGATCGCGGCGATGAGGACGGCGCCGGTGACGGTGACGCCGTGCCGCAGGACGGCCTGGTCGGGCGACTTTCCCTTCAGTCCGGGCGGGGCCGGCAGGAGAGCGGCGGCGGCGCCCAGGAGCGGGCCGACGACGATCAACGCCAGAAGGAACTGCATCACGGACTCGTTGATACCGATCACGCCTGCTCACGCTCCCGAGGCGACGAGGACGGCGGCGACCGCGAGGACGACGGTGCCGGCGAGCAGCGCGCTCACATAGGTCTGCACATTGCCGGTCTGGGCCCGGCGTACGGCGGTCCCGAGCCAGCGGGGCAGGGTGCCCGCCCCGCGCACATAGGTGTCGACGACCTCTCGGTCGAGGAACCGGACGAGGCTCGCTCCGGCCTGTACCGGGCGGACGAAGAGGGTCGTGTACACGGTGTCCAGGTGGAAGCCGACGGCCGCGTGCCGGTGCAGCGGGCCCAGCAGGAGCCGTCCGGGATCCGAAGGATCGGGGGCCTGGGCGACGTCTCCGTAGGCCGGCGTGTGACTGGCGATCGCCTCGGCCTCCACCAGCGCGGCGTCGCCCTCCGGGTGAGCCGCGACCGCGCCCAGCGGGGTGCCGTCCGCGAGCGCCGTGGTGTGGCGCCAGGCGGCGTAGGTGACGATGCCGCCGACCAGGGCCACGCCCGTGCCGAGCACGGACGTGGTGAGCGTCGGGGTGAGGTCGTGGCCGTCGAACCAGTCGGGCAGCAGGCGGAACGCCAGCCCTCCGAGGGCGAGTGACGGGATGGCGAGCGCCCAGAGCACCGCGTTCATGACCACCGGCTGCCTGCCGTGGTCGGGTGCCTCGGTGCCCCGCCCGCGGAAGGTCAGCAGCCACAGGCGCATCGCGTACGCGGCGGTGAGCAGGGCCGTGACCAGGCCGGCGACGAGGACGGTCCAGCCCGCGGCGCCGGGCGCGTGTTCGGTGTGGCCGGTGACGACATGCTCCGCGGCCCCGAGGACGGACTCCTTGGAGAAGAAGCCGCTGAAGGGCGGGATCGCGGCGAGTGCGAGCAGCGCCACGGTCATCGTCCAGTAGGCGTCGGGGACACGGTCGCGCTGGTTCCGCATGCGGGACATGGCGGCCAGCGAGTTGGTGCCGGCGGCGTGGATGATCACGCCTGCGGCGAGGAAGAGCAGTGCCTTGAAGGCGCCGTGCGTGAGGAGGTGGAAGACGGCGGCACCGCGGTCGCCCGCGGCGAGAGCGCCGGTCATGTAGCCGAGCTGCCCGATGGTCGAGTAGGCGAGGACGCGCTTGATGTCGTCCTGGGCGAGCGCGGCGAGCGCCGAGCCGACCATCGTGACCGCGGCCATGACGGCCAGGACGACCATCGCGGCCCGCGAGGCCTCGAACAGCGGAAGGAGCCGGGCGACGAAGTACACACCGGCGGTGACCATCGTCGCGGCGTGGATCAGCGCGGAGACGGGCGTCGGGCCCGCCATCGCGTCGGGGAGCCAGGTGTGCAGCGGGAACTGTGCCGACTTGCCCGCCACACCGGCCAGGAGCAGCAGGGCGATCAGGGTCGGGTGGTCGAGGGAGCCACTGGCCACCGCGCCCAGGACCTTGGTGATGCGGAAGGAGCCGACGTCGGTGGCCAGCGCCAGCAGGCCGATCAGGAAGGGGACGTCACCGAGCTTGGTCACCAGGAAGGCCTTGAGGGAGGCCGCGCGCGCCTCCGGGGTCTCCCAGTAGTGGCCGACCAGGAAATACGAGCAGATGCCCATGATCTCCCAGCCCACCAGGAGCACCATCAGGTCGCCGGAGTAGACGACGAGGAGCATCGCGGAGGTGAAGAGGGAGACGAGCGCCGCGTACGAGGGGTAGCGGGGGTCGTCGCGCAGGTAGCCCGTGGAGTAGATCTGCACACAGGTGGCGACGGAGCCGACCAGCACGGCGACAAGAGCGGCGAAGCCGTCGATGTGCAGGGCGAGCTCGATGGGGACCGAGCCTGTGGGCGTCAGCTCCGTTACGGCGTCGACGGCCCGGTCGCCACCCTGGCGGGACGCGACCAGCACGGCGAGGACGAGGGCCGCCAGTGTCGGCAGGACGGCGAGCGGGCGGACGAACCCGGGCGCGGTACGGCCCAGCAGGAGACCGGCGGCGGCCCCGAGGAAGGGGAGAAGGGGAACGAGTACGGCGAGGGTGGTCGTGGTCACGCGGTGGCCTCGGCCTTCTCGGCGGGGGTCCCGGTCGCGGGGCCATCTGTGTCGGGGCCATCGGTGCCGGGACCATCGGTGCCGGGACCATCGGTGCCGGGACCATCGATGTCAGGGCCATCAGCACCGGGGCCGTCGATGTCAGGGCCGTCGGGCTCGTGTCCCTCGGCTGTGTCGCGGAGCCTGTCGATGTCCGAGGTGCCGCGGTTGCGGTGGACGGCGAGCACGATCGCCAGGCCGATACCGACCTCGGCGGCCGCGATGGCGATCGTGAACAGGGTCAGGGCCTGACCGGAGTGCAGGGTCTCCTCGGCGGTCCTGCTGAGCCAGACATCGAAGGCGACCAGGTTGAGGTTGACGGCGTTGAGCATCAGCTCGACCGACATCAGCACGAGGATCGCGTTGCGACGGGCGAGGACGCCGTACAGGCCCGTGCAGAACAGGAGGGCGGAGAGAACGGCGGGATAGGCGAGGTGCATCAGCGGACACCACCCTTGCCGACACCGTCCGGGTCGGTCGGCCGGTGGGCTTCGGCTGTGCGGTTGGTGCCGGGGGCGCCGTCCACCCTGGCCTTGCGGGACAGCACGATCGCGCCGACCAGAGCAGTGAGGAGGAGGATCGAGAGGGCCTCGAAAGGGAGCACCCAGTTCTGGAAGAGGCTCGCGCCGGTCACGGCGGTGGTGCCGGCGGCAGGACCGTCCAGGTCGATCCAGGTGGTGCGGAAGGCGTCGACGACGACCCACACCAGGGCCGCGGCGGCGGCCACTGCCACGGTGAGCGCCGCCCAGCGGTTGCCGGAGTCGGCGTCCGGGGACCGGCCGATGGGTGCCCTGGTGAGCATCAGACCGAACAGGATGAGGACGACGACGGCACCGACGTAGATGAGGACCTGTACCCAGGCGATGAACTCGGCGGTGAGCAGGAGGTACTCGACGGCAAGGCCACCGAGGGCCACCACCAGCCACAGGGCGGCGTGCACGAGCTGCCGGGTGGTGACGGTGACGACGGCGGCGCCGAAGGTGACCAGGCCGACGAGGAGGAAGGCGATCTCCACGCCGGTCGGGGAGAGGAAACCGTGGGATTCGGCGGCCGTGGTCGTGGAGCCCACGGCGAGGTGGCCGACGGTCGCTGCAAGCGTCACTCCCGGCCCTCCTCTTCGGACTGCTCCGCCTGCTGCCTGGAGTCGCCCATCGGGCGGGTGGGCTGCTCAGCGGCGCGGGCCTGCTCGTCGGCGTGCGTTTCCGCCGTTCGGGCCGCCTCCTGCTGGACGGCCAGCTTGTCGGCGGCCTTGCGGGCGGCGACGAGTTCCTTCGGGTCCTCCGCTCCGGGGTCGAGGGCGGGCGGGGCCGGAACCGTCCACATCCACTCACGGAGCTTGTCGCGTTCGTGGGTGAGGTCACGGATGTCGGTCTCGGCGTACTCGAACTCCGGGGACCAGAACAGCGCGTCGAAAGGACAGACCTCGATGCAGATACCGCAGTACATGCACAGGGAGAAGTCGATGGCGAAACGATCCAGGACGTTACGGCTGCGTTCGCGCCCGCCGGGTGCCGCCGCCGGGACCGTCTCCTTGTGGGAGTCGATGTAGATGCACCAGTCCGGGCACTCGCGCGCACACAGCATGCAGACCGTGCAGTTCTCCTCGAACAGACCGATCACACCGCGGGAACGGGGCGGGAGCTCGGGCTGGGCGTCCGGGTACTGCTCGGTGACGGTCCGCTTGGTCATCGTGCGAAGGGTGACGGCCAGACCCTTGGCCAGGCCGCTGCCGGGAATCGACAGGCGGGACCGCCCGGAGGGCGTCGTTGGGGTGCGGTGGTCGGGCGACGAGTGGGACACGGCTACTGGATCACCACCTTGACGATGCCCGTGAGGGCGATCTGAGCGAGGGAGAGGGGGACGAGGAGGGTCCAGGACAATTTCTGGAGCTGGTCCTCGCGCAGGCGCGGGTAGGTCACCCGCAGCCAGATCACGACGAAGGCCAGGACGGCCGTCTTCAGCAGGGTCCACACCCAGCCGAGGCCGTCGGCACCCCACGGCCCGTGCCAGCCACCCAGAAAGAGGACGGTGGTCAGACCGCACAGGACGACGATCCCGGCGTACTCGGCGAGGAGGAACAGGGCGAAGCGCAGGCCGGTGTACTCGGTGTAGGCACCGAAGATGATCTCCGAGTCTGCGACCGGCATGTCGAACGGGGGGCGTTGCAGTTCGGCCAGCCCGGCGACGAAGAAGATGATCGCTCCGACGATCTGCCAGGGCAGCCACCACCACTCGAAGGCGTCGAGGATGCCGACGAGCGAGACGGTGCCGGCTGCCATCGCCACCGAGGCCGCGGTGAGCAGCATCGGGAGTTCGTATGCGAGGAGCTGGGCTGCGGTGCGCAGGCCACCGAGAAGGGAGAACTTGTTGGCGGAGGACCAGCCGGCCATGAACGATCCGAGGACGCCCACACCCATGACCGCGAGGACGAAGAAGATGCCCGCGTCGATGACCTGACCGACCGCGCCCTCTCCGGGGCCGACGGGGATGGCCAGGAGGACCAGGAGGTAGGGCAGGAGGGCCACGGCGGGGGCCAGTTGGAAGATGCGGCGGTCCGCGTCGGCGGGGACCACGTCCTCCTTCTGTGCGAACTTCACCCCGTCCGCGACGAGTTGTGCCCAGCCGTGGAAACCGCCGGCGTACATCGGGCCGAGACGGCCCTGCATGTGCGCCATCACCTTGTGCTCGGTCTGGCCGACGATCAGGGGGAAGGTGAGGAAGACGACGAAGACGATCAGAAGCCGCAGGGTGACGTCCAGCACGTCGTTCACTGCGAGCCTCCTGAGGAGTCCGGGCGGTACTCGTTCTGCGGGCTGTCGGAGCCACCGGGGCCGTCAGAGATCCCGGAGGTTCCGGGGTCGTCGGAGGCGCCGGGGTCGTCGGAGGCGCCGGGGTCGTCGGAGGTTCCGGATTCTTCGGAGGCGCCGAGCTGGTCCGAAGTGCCGGGCCCGCTCGGGGTGCCGGGCCCGCTCGGGGTGCCGGGCCCGCTCGGGGTGCCGGGCCCGCTCGGGATCTCTGTGGCATCCGGGGTCATGTCCGGCCGCGGTTCCATCCCGCGACGCGGCCCGGGCTCGGGCCCGGGCTCGGGCTCGGGCCCGGGTGCGGGCTCCGGGGCGGGCTCGGGCCCGGGTGCGGGCTCCGCGAAGGCGGGACGGGCGTGGTGCCATGGGGCGTCCGGGCTGCGGGGTACGGAGGGCGCCGCCTTGGGAGCCGGTTCCTCGGTGTGCGGGGACGTAGCGGTGTCGGCGCCGAGAGGGGCGTCGGGCCCGCCGGGCGTCCCGTCCGACGTCCCTGTGTCGGAGGCGGATCGCCGGCTCGCGGAGCCCACCGACTTGCTCCGGGTACGCCGGGAATCCGCGGAACCGCTGCCGCCCGCCCCGGCCCGCTGCGACGCCGAGCCTTCGCCGGCGCTGCGCGCGCGTCCAGTCGGTGGGGCAGCCGACCCGTCGACGTCCTGCGCGGCAGAGCCCTGCCCAGCCGCGGTCTCCACCGCGGGCTCGTCCGTCGGGGCGCCCGTCCGCTGGGATGCGGAGCCCTCGCTCGCGCTCCGCGTCCGCCGGGCCGGCGGAGCAGCCGAGGGCTCGGCGGTCGGGAGCGCCTGACTGGCCGAACCCTCCGCCGACGTGCGGGAACGACGTGGAGAGGCGGGAGCGTCGGCGCCGGATGCCGTCTGGCTGGCGGAGCCCTCGCCGGCTGTGCAAGTCCGACGGGCCGGGCGGTCACCCGCCGCGCGGGCCGGACGTTCCCCCGACGCTCGCCCCGCCCCGCGTGCCGGGCGGGCCGGAGCCGCGGGGAGCCTGCCCTTCAGCGGGCCCCACTCGTTGGGATCGGGGACCCCCGGCGGCAGCATCTGCCGGCGTCGGGGGCCGCCGTGGTCGGACTCACCCGGCTCCTTCGCCCCGGGCCAGGCCTTGGCGACGCGTGCGGCGAGGACGAAGTCCTTCCGCAGCGGGTGGCCCTCGAAGTTCTCCGGCAGGAGCAGGTGGTCCAGCGCGGGGTGGTCCTCGAAGGCCACGCCGAACATCTCGTGGGTCTCCCGCTCGTGCCAGGCAGCGCCCGCGTACACCGCGACGGCGGTGGGCAGGACCGGGGACTCGTGCGGGACCGTCGTACGCAACAGCAGTCGGCGCACCGGTCCGAGCGCCACGACGTGCGCCGCCACACGAAACCCCGTGCCCGGCTCGTCGACCGCGCTCAGCCAGTCGAAGTAGGTGCAGCCCAGCCGGTCGCGCGCGGTCTCCAGAGCGGAGATCCAGGACATGGGTGGCACGTCCACGGTGAGGACGCCGTACGACTCCTCGGCCGTGGCCTCGGTGCCGAAGAGTTCTCCGGCGTCGGCGGGCAGCCAGCCGACCGCGGTCATCGCGCCTCCCCCGGCTCCGGGCCCGAGTTCGGGGTCGTGCCGGAGCCGGAGTTCCGGGCCGGGCCGGCGTCAGGGACCGGCGGCGGGACCAGGCCGCTCTGCAGCGCGGCCGTCGACGGTCGGGGCGAGGTGCCGTACCGCTCCCCCAGCGACTCCCGCGCGATCTTCTCCTGGAGCTTCAGGATCCCCTGGAGCAGCGCCTCGGGGCGCGGGGGGCAACCGGGAACATAGACGTCGACCGGGATGATCTGGTCGACGCCCTTCGTCACGGAGTAGGAGTCCCAGTAGGGGCCACCGCAGTTGGAGCAGGCGCCGAAGGAGATGACGTACTTCGGCTCGGGCATCTGCTCGTACAGGCGCTTGACGGCCGGCGCCATCTTGTCGGTCACCGTGCCCGAGACCACCATCAGGTCGGCCTGGCGGGGGCCGGGCGCGAAGGGGATGACGCCGAGCCGGATGAAGTCGTGGCGGGCCATCGACGCGGCAATGAACTCGATGGCGCAGCAGGCGAGGCCGAAGTTGAAGACCCAGAGGGAGTACCGGCGGCCCCAGTTCAGGACGACCTTCATCGGCTCGGGGGCGAGGCGCGCGAGTGCGCCCAGCCTCTTGGGCTCGGGAAGGAGCACGGGTTCGGAGGAGTTCACGTCCATGACAGGACGCCCTTCTTGTATGCGTACAACAGACCCACGGCGAGGAAGCCGAGGAAGATGAACATCTCCACGAGGGTCGTCGCGCCGTAACCGGGGTCGGCGAAGACCGTCGCCCAGGGGAAGAGGAAGATCGAGTCCACCGCGAAAATGACGTAGAGAAACGCGTAGACGTAGTAGCGGACCTGGGTGTGCGCCCAGCCGTCACCGACGGGGTCGACACCGCACTCGTAGGTCAGCAGCTTCTCGGGCGTCGGGACCACGGGCCGTAGCAGGCGTCCGGCGCCGAAGGCGACGGCGACGAAGAGCACGCCGACGACGGCGAGCAGCCCGACGACCGAGTAGGACTGGAAATGGTCCGCGGCGAGCCCGACGGTCGCGCCGGAGACGGGCACATCGACGACCGGTACATCGGAGACGGGTACATCGACGGCGATTACATCGCCGACGGTCGGTTCCGGCACGTGCGTCCCTCGCTCCCTGTCCTGAACGCTTCTGTTCGACGATCTGTACGCACGGGAGTCTAGGGCCTGATAAAGAGACGGTAAGCAGCCCGTCGCACCTTGAGACGCGGGGGTGGGGTTTTCCTCAGTGCATCCCGGCGGTCCACCTCATGGCGCGGTGCCGCGCCGCACGGCACGCTGACTCGTATGACCGAACGCCTCTCGACATCGAGCCCCGCCGGGACCATCGGCGCAGCGACCGACGACCGCCCGCCGCCGGCCCGTCTCGCGTACGACCGGCACACCTGGAAGGAGGTCGCCCACCTGCTGGCGAACTTCCCGGCGGCGCTGATCGGATTCACCTACGTCGTGACGATGCTGGCCGTCGGCGTCGGGTTGACGATCACGGTGATCGGGCTCCCGCTGCTGGCGGCCGGACTGCTGGGCGCTCGGCAACTGGGCAAGCTGGAGAGGGCGCGGGCCCGGGCACTGCTCGGGGTGCGGGTGGACGAGCCGAGCCGGCTGCCGTGGCGGAGCGGGGACGGGTTCTTCGCACAGTTGTGGATGTCGTTGAAGGACCCGGTGGGCTGGCGCACCGTGCTCTACGACTTCATACGGCTCCCGTGGGGCATCCTCACCTTCGTCATCACGTTGACGTCGCTGTTCGTGCTCTGGCCGGTCCTCCCGTTCATCGCGCGGGGCCTGGCCAACGCCGACCGGGCGATGGTGCGCGGGCTGCTCTCCCCTTCTGACGAGCTGGAGCGGCGGATCGCCGAACTGGAGTCGGACCGGGGGGTCGTCGTGGACACGGCGGCGGCCGACCTGAGGCGCATCGAGCGCGACCTGCACGACGGAGCCCAGGCCCGACTGGTCAACCTGGCCATGGGACTGGGTCTGGCCAAGGAGAAGCTCCTGGAGGACCCCGACGCCGCGGCTGCCATGGTCGACGAGGCGCACGGCGAGGTGAAGTTGGCCCTCCAGGAGCTGCGGGACCTGGCGCGCGGCATCCATCCCGCCGTCCTGACCGACCGCGGCCTGGACGCGGCACTCTCCTCGGTCGCCTCCCGGTGCACTGTGCCGGTCAAGGTGACCGTCGACCTGGCGGAGCGTCCCGCGGCGGCCATCGAGGGCATCGCCTACTTCACCGTCTCGGAACTGCTTCAGAACATCAGCAAGCACAGCGGGGCCAAGTCCGCCTCCGTCGAGGTGTGGCGGTCGTCCGACCGGCTGCTCATACAGGTGGGCGACGACGGTCGCGGGGGCGCGCGTCTCGACGGCGGCACCGGGATGAAGGGCCTTGCCGACCGGCTGACCGCCGTCGACGGTCTCTTCGTCGTCGACTCGCCGGAAGGCGGCCCGACAGCGGTCACGGCCGAGCTGCCGTGGCGCGACCGCGAGGACACCACCAAGATCTCGCGCGCGTCCGCCACCAGGTGACGGACATACTCCTGCCCCCGCCCCCGCCTCCCGGGGTGGGGAAAACCCCCCTTCTGAGACGCCGACGAGCTCCATGGCCCGTGGGTGCGCGGTCGAGGAGGGTGGGGTTACGAGAGCACAGCCGTACGACGAGGAGAAGGACGGCACCGATGGCCACGGAATACGGACAGAGTTACGGGTTCGGGAGCGGGCCCGGCTTCCCCGGGGACACCGGTGCGCGTCGCCACCGGCTGCCGGCAGGGCTGCGGGCACCTTTCGAGGCCCGCAGTTGGCGGGAGTTCGGCTACGTGCTGCTGAGCCTGCCGATGGGCATCCTGCTCTTCACGTACGCCATCACGATGACGGCGCTCGGAGCGGGCCTGCTGGTGACGTTCCTGGGCGTTCCGGTGCTGGCGGCCGCACTCGCCGGGTGCCGCGGCCTCGGCGCGGTGGAAAGGGCACGGGCCCGCGTGCTGCTGGGTCTCAGGGTGTCCGATCCGGAGCCGCTGCGACTGAAGAAGCGGGGCGCCATGGGCTGGATGGGAGCCGTGCTGAAGAGCGGCGCCTCCTGGCGGAGCCTGCTGTACGCGGTACTGCAGTTCCCGTGGTCGGTGTTCTCGTTCGTCGTCGCTGTGAACGTCTGGGCGTTCGGCTGGGCGATGCTGACGTACCCGCTGTGGTTCTGGGTCTTCCCGGTGTACGCCGGCCAGGACGGGCTCCAGCTGTACGGCGACCAGACGCACCAGGTCTACCTGGACAACCCCTTCGAGATCACCGTGACCGCGCTGGTCGGACTCCTGTTCACGCTGGCGACGCCCTGGATCGTCCGGGCGCTGACGACGGTGGACCGGTTGATGGTGCACGGGCTGCTCGGACCGTCGCGGCTGGCGACGCGGGTGGTGGAGCTGGAGTCGGACCGGGGGGTCGTGGTGGACACGGCAGCCGCTGACCTGCGACGCATCGAGCGCGACCTGCACGACGGAGCCCAGGCCCGCCTGGTCAACCTGGCCATGGACCTGGGACTCGCCAAGGAGAAGCTGAGGGAGGACCCGCGTGCGGCGGCTGTCATGGTGGACGAGGCTCACGGCGAGGTGAAGACGGCGCTCCAGGAGCTGCGGGACCTGGCCCGCGGCATCCATCCGGCCGTCCTGACCGACCGTGGCCTGGACGCGGCGCTGTCGGCGGTCGCCTCGCGCTGCGCCGTGCCGGTGCGTGTCGAGGTCGATCTGACGGAGCGACCGGCGTCGGCGATCGAGGGGATCGCGTACTTCACGGTGTCGGAGTTGCTGCAGAACATCAGCAAGCACGCACGGGCCACGTCGGCCGCCGTGGAGGTCTGGCGGGTGGAGAACCGGCTGATGCTCCAGGTCGTGGACAACGGCGTGGGCGGGGCGGCCGCCACTGCCGGGTCGGGACTGGCGGGACTGGCGGAGCGACTCGACGCGGTGGACGGGATCCTCGTGGTGGACTCGCCGGCCGGCGGACCGACGCGGGTGACGGCGGAGCTGCCGTGGCGGAGCGAGCCGGTGGCCAGGTGAGGCGTCGAGTCAACCGCCGCTGAAGCCCGCCACCGAAGCACGCCACCGAAGCCCGCCACCGAAGCCGCCGCCGAAGCCCGCCACCGAAGCCGCCGCTGAAAGCCCCCGCTGAGGCCTCGCGCCACACCCCAGCCTCCCCAGGCACGACGGCGTGATCGGAATCCGGCCATCAAGCGGCCGGACCCGGACTGGCACACCGGTCTTCCCGTCGTCTTCCCACTGCCCGAGCCCATTCGGCCCCCGATGGTGGAATGCTGGACCGGCACGGACGGTTCGTGAACGCGGCATGGGCCGCGCGGGCCGCGACGTGTGGGGCGGGCTGTGGGGGGCCGAAGATCGTGGAGGACAGGGTGCGGGTGGTCATCGCCGAGGATTCAGTGCTGCTCAGGGAAGGGTTGACCCGGTTGCTGACCGACCGCGGGCACGAGGTCGTCGCCGGCGTCGGTGACGGTGGGGCACTCATCAAGGCCATCACCGAGCTGGACGCGCAGGGACAGCTGCCCGACGTCGTGGTGGCGGACGTACGGATGCCGCCGACACACACCGACGAGGGCGTGCGCGCCTCCGTGCAGTTGCGCAAGGCACACCCCGGCCTCGGCGTCCTGGTGCTGTCCCAGTACGTGGAGGAGCGTTACGCCACGGAACTGCTGGCCGGCTCCACTCGTGGCGTCGGCTACCTGCTCAAGGACCGGGTGGCCGAGGTGCGGGAGTTCGTGGACGCGGTGGTTCGCGTGGCCCAGGGCGGTACGGCCCTGGACCCGGAGGTGGTCGCGCAGTTGCTCGGGCGCAGCCGCAAGCAGGACGTCCTCGCGGGGCTGACACCCCGCGAGCGGGAGGTCCTGGGGCTCATGGCCGAGGGCCGGACGAACTCGGCGATCGCACGGCAGCTCGTCGTGAGCGACGGGGCCGTTGAGAAACACGTCAGCAACATCTTCATGAAGCTGGGGCTGTCCCCGAGCGACGGCGATCACCGACGGGTGCTTGCCGTACTCACGTATCTCAATTCCTGAGGTCAGCGGTCCACGCCTCGGAAACGGTCGTCGGACCCGACCCGCCCGGCTGTCTCTTCCGAACGCGAGAGAGACCGAAGTACGAAGCACCGACAGGGTGTGTCTTCACGAACGTCACGAGTGCCGGGGGGCGGAAACCGTGGAATGCCAGTGCGGCGGGCCATCACCGAGTCATGTCCATCATGCGAATGTCCACCGGAAGTCAGCCCGTGCGGACGTAGGGTTGATCCCGGGACGGTCGGTGGGAGACCAGCCCCCTGACAGCCGCCTCGAAGGAGGTCCAGTTCAGTGACCAGCCAGGTCAGCAGCCCAGCGGAGCAGGCCGACGGATCCGTCGTAGGAGAGCAGCGTAAACCGGGCGGGGCGAAGGACGTCCGCCGGCTCGACCGGGTGATCATCCGGTTCGCGGGGGACTCGGGCGACGGGATGCAGCTCACCGGCGACCGTTTCACCTCGGAGACCGCGTCGTTCGGCAACGACCTGTCGACGCTGCCGAACTTCCCGGCCGAGATCCGGGCACCCGCCGGCACCCTGCCGGGCGTCTCGTCCTTCCAGTTGCACTTCGCCGACCATGACATCCTCACCCCCGGTGACGCGCCGAACGTGCTGGTCGCGATGAACCCGGCCGCGTTGAAGGCGAACATCGACGACCTGCCGCGCGGCGCGGAGATCATCGTCAACACGGACGAGTTCACCAAGCGCGCGATGCAGAAGGTCGGCTACGACACCTCCCCCTTGGAGGACGGTTCTCTCGACGGTTACCACCTGCACCCGGTGCCGTTGACCACGCTGACGGTCGAGGCCCTCAAGGAGTTCGACCTCACCCGCAAGGAGGCCGAGCGCAGCAAGAACATGTTCGCGCTCGGGCTGTTGAGCTGGATGTACCACCGGCCCACCGAGGGCACGGAGAAGTTCCTGAAGACGAAGTTCGCGAAGAAGCCCGACATCGCCGCGGCGAACATCGCCGCGTACCGGGCGGGCTGGAACTTCGGTGAGACCACGGAGGACTTCGCGGTCTCCTACGAGGTGGCTCCGGCCGCCACGGCGTTCCCGCCGGGCACCTACCGCAACATCTCCGGGAACCTGGCGCTGGCCTACGGCCTGATCGCCGCCTCCCGCCAGGCCGACCTGCCGCTCTTCCTCGGCTCCTACCCCATCACCCCGGCATCCGACATCCTGCACGAACTGTCGAAGCACAAGAACTTCGGTGTGCGGAGCTTCCAGGCCGAGGACGAGATCGCCGGGATCGGCGCGGCGCTGGGCGCGGCGTTCGGCGGCTCGCTCGCCGTCACCACCACCAGCGGCCCCGGTGTGGCCCTGAAGTCCGAGACGATCGGGCTGGCAGTGAGCCTGGAGCTGCCGTTGCTGGTCGTGGACATCCAGCGCGGCGGGCCGTCGACCGGTCTGCCGACCAAGACGGAGCAGGCGGATCTGCTGCAGGCGATGTACGGGCGCAACGGCGAGGCACCGGTCCCGGTCGTCGCGCCGCGCACCCCGGCGGACTGCTTCGACGCGGCACTGGAGGCGGCACGGATCGCGCTGGCCTACCGCACCCCGGTCTTCCTCCTCTCCGACGGCTACCTCGCCAACGGCAGCGAACCCTGGCGGATCCCGGAGACCGACGAGCTGCCGGATCTCACGGTGCGGTTCGCCCAGGGACCGAACCACGCCCTGGACGACGGCACCGAGGTGTTCTGGCCCTACAAGCGCGACCCGCACACCCTCGCCCGACCCTGGGCGGTGCCGGGCACGCCCGGTCTGGAGCACCGGATCGGCGGTATCGAGAAGCAGGACGGCACCGGGAACATCTCCTACGACCCGGCCAACCACGACTTCATGGTCCGCACCCGCCAGGCCAAGATCGATGGCATCGACGTACCGGACGTCGAGGTCGACGACCCGGACGGCGCGCGGACCCTGGTCCTGGGCTGGGGTTCGACATACGGGCCGATCACGGCCGCCGTGCGCCGGCTGCGCGCAGCCGGCGAGGCCGTCGCGCAGGCACACCTGCGCCACCTCAACCCGTTCCCGCACAACCTCGGCGCGGTACTGAAGAGGTACGACAAGGTGGTGATCCCCGAGATGAACCTCGGCCAGCTCGCCACCCTGATCCGGGCGAAGTACCTCATCGACGCCCAGTCGTACAACCAGGTCAACGGCATGCCGTTCAAGGCGGAACAACTCGCCACGGTCCTGAAGGAGGCCATCGATGGCTGAGGCACTGAAACTGGTCCCCAGGGCCGAGGGCAAGCAGTCCATGAAGGACTTCAAGTCCGACCAGGAAGTCCGCTGGTGCCCCGGCTGCGGCGACTACGCCGTCCTCGCCGCCGTGCAGGGCTTCATGCCCCAGCTCGGCCTGGCCAGGGAGAACATCGTCTTCGTCTCCGGCATCGGCTGCTCCTCCCGCTTCCCGTACTACATGAACACCTACGGGATGCACTCCATCCACGGTCGCGCCCCGGCCATCGCCACCGGCCTGGCCACCTCCCGCCGCGACCTGTCCGTCTGGGTCGTCACCGGCGACGGCGACGCCCTCTCCATCGGCGGCAACCACCTCATCCACGCCCTTCGCCGGAACGTCAACCTGAAGATCCTCCTCTTCAACAACCGGATCTACGGCCTGACCAAGGGCCAGTACTCCCCCACCTCCGAAGTCGGCAAGATCACCAAGTCGACGCCGATGGGATCACTGGACGCGCCCTTCAACCCGGTCTCACTCGCCATCGGCGCGGAGGCGTCGTTCGTGGCCCGGACCGTCGACTCGGACCGCAAGCACCTCACCGAGGTCCTGCGCCAGGCCGCCGAGCACCCGGGCACGGCCCTGGTCGAGATCTACCAGAACTGCAACATCTTCAACGACGGCGCCTTCGACGTCCTCAAGGACAGGCAACAGGCCGAGGAAGCCGTCATCCGCCTCGAACACGGCCGGCCGATCCGCTTCGGCACCGACGGCACGAAGGGCGTCGTACGCGACCCGGCCACCGGTGACCTCAAGGTCGTCACCGTCACCGCGGACAACGAGTCCGGCATCCTGGTCCACGACGCGCACGCCGCGTCCCCGACCACCGCCTTCGCCCTCTCCCGGCTCGCCGACCCCGACACCCTGCACCACACCCCCATCGGCGTCCTGCGCTCCGTCGACCGGCCCGTCTACGACACCCTCATGACCGAGCAGCTCGACACCGCCGTCGAGCAGAACGGCAAGGGCGACCTCGCCGCGCTGTTGGCCGGTGGCGACACCTGGACCGTCGTCGGCTGAGGCCGGCGGCAGTTCGCACCTTGCAAGAGCCCGGGCGGATCGCCC
>NZ_BAABCQ010000064.1:0-38348 GCF_039539045.1 Streptomyces marokkonensis | reverse complement strand
GGTATGTGACGGCGTCCTGGCAGAAACCCGTAACCCGCACACTCCCCCTGACCGCAGCGCTGGCCGGCGGGGTGATCGGGGTCGACATGAACGCCGGCCACCTCGCCGCCTGGCGCCTGGACACCCACGGCAACCCCACCGGACACCCCCGACGCTTCTCCTACGACCTCACCGGACCAGCCGAACACCGCGACGCGCAGGTCCGCCACGCCCTGGCCCGCCTCCTGCACTGGGCCCGGGCCTGCGGCGTGACAGCGATCGCCGTCGAAGACCTCGACTTCACCGCCGAGAAGACCCGAGAGAAGCACGGCGGCAGGAAACGGTTCAGGCAGCTGATCTCCGGCATGCCCACCGGCCGCCTCCGCGCCCGCCTGACCTCCATGGCCGACCAGACCGGGATCACGGTCATCGCCGTCGATCCCGCCTACACCAGCCGATGGGGCGCCCAGCACTGGCAGAAACCACTCACCAGCCAAACCCGTAGGACGACCCGTCACGATGCCGCGAGCATCGCGATCGGACGACGCGCCCAGGGGTATCCGGTCCGGCGACGGACGGCACCGCCCCGCACCCACCAGAGCGATGGATGCGGGCACCGGACCGTCCAGGCCCCACCGGAAGCTCCTGGGCGTGAGGGACCTCGCCCCCGTATTCCCGGACCACGGACACGATCCGTGCCACCGGACACGGAGCGAACGCGGGCGACCAGGACACCCAACACCGTTCGGGATGTCCGCAGTAAGCAGGAACGGGTCGAAGACTCACTCCTGCACACTGAATAGGAACGGTCAGACCGGGCCACCGAGTCGATCATCACCTGACGCAGACGCAGTACTTCCTCCGCGTCCTCGGGCAGCGCACGGCGTACGAGGGTCATGCCGGGCATGCTAACCACCGGGCGCCCGCGATCGCGTCGTCTTCCCGCCGGGCGCGCTTGCCTGGAGCGCACTCCAAGGCCATAGCGTGGAGCACATGACGGTGATGCAGACCGCGGCCGAGACCATCGCGCCGAACGCCACCAGAACAGACACCTGCTCCGCCCCGCCCCGGCGCCACCCGCGCCCCGAAGGACAGGACCACTACACCATCAGCGAGGTCGTCGCCTTCAGCGGACTGACGGCCCACACGCTGCGCTGGTACGAGCGGATCGGCCTGATGTCCCACATCGACCGCTCGCACACCGGGCAGCGCCGCTACAGCAACCGCGACCTGGACTGGCTCGACCTGGTCGGCAAGCTCCGCCTGACCGGCATGCCGGTCGCCGACATGGTCCGGTACGCGGAACTCGTGCGCGAGGGCGAGAGCACCTACCTCGACCGGCGGGAACTGCTGGAGTCCACGCGCCGTGACGTGCTGACGAGGATCGGCGAGCTCCAGGACACCCTCGCCGTACTCGACCGGAAGATCAGCTTCTATGGGGACGCCGGACGCGCCCGTGAAGGGGAGAGGACCCGATGACCGACAGCAGGATCCCGACGGTACGGCTCGGCGACGACGGCCCGGAGGTGGGCGTCCAGGGCCTGGGCTGCATGGGCATGAGCTTCGGGTACGGCCCGTCGGACGCCGACGCGTCACGGGCGACACTGGAGCGGGCGCTGGAGCTCGGCGTCACGCTCTACGACACGGCCGACGCGTACGGCGCCGGCGAGAACGAGCGGTTCCTGTCGCCGTTCTTCAAGGCCCACCGCGACGAGGTCGTCGTCGCGACCAAGTTCGCCCTGGCCATCCCGCCGGACGAGCCGACGAAGCGGATCATCCGCAACGACCCGCCCTACATCCGCCAGGCAGTCGAGGCGAGCCTGCGCCGCCTGGACGTCGACGTGATCGACCTCTACTACATGCACCGGCGCGACGTGAACGTGCCGATCGAGGAGACCGTCGCCGTCATGGCCGACCTCGTCCGCGAGGGCAAGGTCAAGCACCTCGGGCTGAGCGAGGTGACGGGCGACGAGCTGCGGGCCGCCCGGGCGGTGCATCCGATCGCCGCCGTGCAGTCGGAGTGGTCGCTGTTCAGCCGGGACATCGAGGCGGGCGTGGTGCCGGCCGCCCGCGAACTGGGCGTGGCCCTCGTCCCGTACTCCCCACTCGGCAGGGGCTTTCTCACTGGCGCCTTCACCAACGCCGACCAGGACCTCACAGCCGGCGACTTCCGCCGCCAGCATCCCCGCTTCACCGGCGACAACGCGGCGGCCAACGCGGCCCTCCTCGACCCGGTCCGCACGGTCGCCGACGCCCACGACGCCACCCTCGGCCAGATCGCCCTGGCCTGGGCGCAGCAGCGGGCGCGGGTGCACGACCTCGCGGTGATCCCGATCCCGGGCACCCGGAAGCCGGGCCGGGTGGAGGAGAACACGGCGGCGACGACGATCGTCCTGACGGAGGAGGAGCTGACCCTGCTGGAGCCGATCGCGGGGAAGGTCGCGGGCAACCGGTACGCGGACATGGCGTTCACTTCCGCCGGACGGGAGTGAGGGAGCGCCTCGTAGGGGTGCGGGGCTGTGTCGGTGTGCGGCTCCGCCGCGTGGGCGCGGGCGACCCGCCACAGCCCGCGCCCGGCGACGAAAGTGAACTCGGCGGACGCGAGGCCTAAAGTTCCGCCAGCAACTCCGCCTTCTTCGAGGAGAACTCCTCGTCCGTCACCAGGCCCGCCTGATGCAGCTCCCCGAGGTGCCGGATCCGCTCGGCGATGTCCGCGGGGTCACGCCGAGGCGCCGGAACCGGCACCGGCACCGCGGAGCCGCGTTCCCGCACCGCCGCCAGCACCGCCGCGGCGAACGGCAGTGACTCGTGCACGGGCCCGTACCCGAGCCCGAACACGACCGCCGCCGGATCCTGGTCGGCCTGCGGAACGGTCGGCGTCCCGTCCCGTGGCAGCAGCCGCAGATACCCGTCGAACACATCGGGGGAACGCCACTCCACGCCACCCAGGCCGGCGACCGAGAAGCTCTGGTCGCCGGCCTTCCACTTCGCCGACGACGCGCCCGTCCAGAACCACCGGAACGCCACCGACGTGCCGTCGAAGGAGGCCTTTCCGTCGTACGCCTTGAAGTGCAGCGGCGCCTCGGGCGCCGACACCAGGTACCGCTCGGTCTTGCCGGTCTCGGTCAGCAGCGTCCGCAGCTCGTCGGCGTAGTACTCCGCGAGCGTCTCCCGTTCGGCGGGCAGCACCAGCCGATACGGGTCGCAGCCCTCCTTCAGCTGTCCGGACGCCGCTTCCATCAGTGGATCGGCGCCCGGACGCGGCTCGACGCGCAGCACGACGGTGCCCCGCCTGCCGGGCGTGAGCGTCACCCCGGCGATCGCCTCCAGGGGGACACGGCGTTCCCCCAAGGCCTGGAACAGTTTGGGTGTTCGAATCCCCCGTTCGTAGCGGATGAGCACGGAGTCGGACTCGAACTCCCAGGCGGCATGAAATCCGGCCAGTACGTCACCCATACGGCTCATCGTATGCGGCACGAGCTCTTCCGTCCCCTCCCCGTGCAAACCGGAGTTTCTGCGCCTCTACGCGCGTCCGGCCGTCGTCGCCGCGGACAAACCCGCCCGGCATGTGTCGTCTGTCGCGGCGCAGGCGACCGTGCGGTATGCGCCAACGCCGATCTCCGCGAAGTTCCGCAGGCTCTCCGTACCCGGTACGAAGTAGCCGCTGTGCCCCTCGGCGCCCCGCGCGGACAGCACCCGCGCCCCGAACGCCGCGGACACCGGGTCGGCACCGTGTCCGAGGCCGCCGACCTCCAGGTACGGCACGTCCTGGATCCAGTCGTCGGCGTCCCGCATCGCCCACACATGGGCGGAGGTGCGCAGCTGGGTGGCCCTCTCGACCCGCATGCCGGGGCTGCCGGCCACCGCTATGTCGGTCACCCGGCCGGGTAGCGTGTCGGCGGCGAGGCCGCACACCACGGAGCCGTAGCTGTGGCAGAACAGCGAGACGGGGGCGCGGCCCGGCAGCGCCCGCAGCAGTGCGTTCAGCCGGACGGCCCCGTGTTCGGCGCGGTTCGCCGTGGCCGCCTCCATGCCGAGGCCGTCGGGGGAGACGTAGTCGGCCCAGGCGATCACGGCCGTACGCGTGTCAGGGCTCACCCTGCGCTCGGCGGCGTGCAACGACTCGGCCATGCCGACGGGCGCCGCGTACTTGCGGTCGGTGCGCTGGAAGGTGAGGAGCTCGGTGTCCACGCCGGGCACCACGACGGACACGCGGTCGGCGCGGTTCAGGTTCCCGAACACCTCGGCGACCTTGCCCGAGCCCGCCGGATCGAAGGCGAGGACGTGGCGGTCGGGGTTCAGCAGCGACTCGTAGTGGTGCGCGCGCCGGCCCGCCTCGCGTTGCCCGGACAGGGACAGCCTTTTGTCGTGCATGCGTAGTCGCTCCACCGCGCGTGCCTTGCGCAGGGCCGCGCGGTTGGCGAGGTAGCGGAGTTCGACGGGGGCGCCGTTCATGTTGCCGACGGCGAGGGGATAGCGGCGGGCCAGGCTGTCGCGCTGCCACTGGGCGAGCGAGGCGAAGAAGCGGGCCAGCCGGCCGGGGGCCGCCTGCGCGTCAGGAAGTCGGCGTCCGTCGATCCGGCCGTGCTCCCAGGCCGCGACCGACGCTTCGAGGGCTGTGGGTCCCCGCTGGTTTCGCAGGGCGGTCCAGCCGGTGGTCGCCAGCATCACGAACACCACGGCCAGGGCGAGCAGTGCGCGCCAGGCGTTCAGTTGCGGGGAGGTGTCGAAAGAAGTCACTGGGAGGACACACTAGGAGAACGGGACGGCCTCCCGTGAATCAAGTGACGCGGATCACGTTTCGATCATGGGCTGTGGGGTGGTTCCGTTCGCCGGGTCCGCCCGTCCGATCCGCTCGGCCCCCGGAGTGCTCCGCCAGTCGCCGGTGAGCGCGGGTCCCACCTGGTCGAGGTAGGAGGCGGTCAGATCGCGCAGCGCCGCGAGGCCGGCGTCGTCCCGCGTCGACCAGATCCGCTCGGTCACCCGCATCACCGCTCCGAAGACGGCCACGACGACACGGGGCCGGGGGTCCGCCTCCACGTCGAGGTGCTCGCGGTCGGCGATGACGAGGGCGATCTCCTCCTCCAGCTCCGTCGCTCGCCGCAGGTGCGCGGCGAGGAGCGCGGGCGTCGACTCGATCACCCGGTAGAAGCGCATGTGCAGTTCGAGCGGGACCAGCCGTTCCACGGCCTCTCCGATGGTGCTCCAGCTCTCCACGAGGGCCTGGCGCAACGAGTCCAGCGGCGCCTCGCCGGGCGGGCGGCGGCGTACGGCGTCGACGAAGTGCGCCTCCGCGAGCCGCGACACGAAGAAGGCCACCTCCTCCTTGCTGGCGAAGTAGCGGAAGAAGGTGCGCTGGGACACATCGGCCGTCTCGGCGATGTCGTCGACGGTCGTCTCCTCGTAGCCCCGCTCGGTGAACAGCTCGAGGGCGGACCGCAGCAGCGTGTCCCGGGTGCGCTGCTTCTTGCGTTCGCGCAGTCCCGGTGGGCCGGCCGTGTCCGCCATGTTCAAGAGGTTCGCTCCTCGGGTCGGCCACGGTGTGTCGCCGCGCTGTCGATTTCGCTGTGTTTCCGCAGTTCAGGCTAAAGGTAGATGTCCAGTCAGTTACCGACCGGTGAAATGGTTTGTCAACTGTCAGTGGCTGTCATTAACCTCGAATGTATGACTAGTCAGACCACCATCGACAAGACGGGATCGGGAGGCGAGGGAGCGTCGTCCGGCCCGTCGGCCCCGGCGCCTGCCAGCGGACTGCGCGGTCATCCGTGGCTCACGCTCTTCACCGTCGCTGTAGGGGTCATGATGGTGGCCCTCGACGGCACCATCGTCGCCATCGCCAACCCGGCCATCCAGAGCGACCTGAACGCCAGTTTCGCCGACGTCCAGTGGATCACCAACGCCTACTTCCTCGCCCTCGCGGTCTCGCTGATCACCGCGGGCAAGCTCGGTGACCGCTTCGGACACCGGCAGACCTTCCTCATCGGCGTGGTCGGCTTCGCCGCGGCCTCCGGTGCCATCGGTCTGTCCGACAGCATCCCGCTGGTCGTCGCCTTCCGTGTACTCCAGGGCCTGTTCGGCGCGCTGCTGATGCCGGCCGCGCTCGGTCTGCTGCGGGCCACCTTCCCGGCCGAGAAACTCAACATGGCCATCGGCATCTGGGGCATGGTCATCGGCGCCTCCACCGCGGGCGGCCCGATCCTCGGCGGCGTGCTGGTCGAGCACGTCAACTGGCAGTCCGTGTTCTTCATCAACGTGCCGGTGGGCATCCTCGCCGTCGTCCTCGGCGTCATGATCCTGCTGGACCACCGCGCGGAGAACGCCCCGCGCTCCTTCGACGTCCTGGGCATCGCGCTGCTCTCCACCGCGATGTTCTGCCTGGTCTGGGCGCTCATCAAGGCTCCCGAGTGGGGCTGGGGCGCCGGCCTGACGTGGCTGTTCCTCGCCGTCGCCGTCGTGGGCTTCGGGCTCTTCGCCTTCTGGGAGACGAGGATCAAGGAGCCGCTGATCCCGATGGCGCTGTTCCGTTCGGTGCCGCTGTCGGCGGGCGTGGTGCTGATGGTCATGATGGCCATCGCCTTCATGGGCGGCCTGTTCTTCGTGACCTTCTACCTCCAGAACGTGCACGGCATGAGCCCGATCGACGCCGGTCTGCACCTGCTGCCGCTCACCGGCATGATGATCGTCGGCTCGCCGCTGGCAGGCGCGATGATCACCAAGGTCGGCCCGCGTATCCCGCTCGCGGGAGGCATGGCGTTCACCGCGCTGGCCATGTACGGCATGTCCACCCTGGAGACGGACACCGGCAGCGGCCTCATGTCGCTCTGGTTCGCCCTGCTGGGCCTGGGCCTCGCGCCCGTGATGGTCGGTGCCACGGAGGTCATCGTCGGCAACGCCCCGATGGAGCTGTCCGGCGTCGCCGGCGGTCTCCAGCAGGCGGCGATGCAGATCGGCGGCAGCCTCGGTACGGCCGTGCTGGGCGCCGTGATGGCCTCCAAGGTCGACAGCGACCTGGCGGGCAACTGGGCGGACGCGGGCCTTCCGGAGCTGAAGCCGGAACAACTGGGCCAGGCCTCCGAGGCGGTCCAGGTCGGCGTGCCGCCGGTGTCCGAGGGCATGCCGGAGCCGCTGGCCGCGAAGATCACGGAGGTCGCGCACGACACCTTCCTCTCCGGCATGAGCCTGGCGTCGCTCGTCGCCGCCGGCGTCGCGGCCGTGGCCGTGCTGGTCGCGTTGCTCACCAAGCGCGGTGAGAACGCGGAGGCGGGCGCCGGAGTGGGCCACATCTGACGGAGAGCGCGTGACGGAGAGCGCGTGACGGAGTGCCGGCCCGCCAGGCCCGGCACTCCGTCCTTTTTCCGGCTCTGTTCGCCTATCCGGGTGACAGGGTCGGTGAACGCTCCCCTCCGACGGACCTCGCAGGTCACAGTGGGTCAAGTCCTCCGCAGGGCACGGAGGGCGAGAGGCTGCGGCGCGCTGCTGGAGGGGGGCAGCGCGCAGGCAGCCGTTCCCGGCATGCATGAGGCGCCGCACAGGGGTACCCGAACTCCACGGAGAGTTCAGGGAGTTGATGATGGCGAGCTTTGGACAGAAATCGCGCAGGCACCCCCGCTCACGTGGCCGGACGTGGTCACGGACCGGGCCGGATCGCGTGACGCTCGCAATCGTCGGAGTCATCTGCGCGGTCGCCGGGTTCTTCGTGCTGGGGATCGTCCTCGGCCCCGTCGCGGTCATCTGCGGCTGGCTCGCCATGGGCCGAAGCTGGGCGGGATCCCGCCCGGTACCGGCCGTGGTCGCCCTGGTCCTGGGCATCATCGACACGGTCCTGGCGGTCATCGGGCTCCTCGGAGCGACGGCGCCGGGCCACGGCATGCTCTGACACCCGCCTTGACCCGCCGCACCCGCCTAGACCGAGGGACCGCCGGTGTTCCGGATCATCTGCTGGAGCACTTTCAGCGTCGTGACGTAGTCGGCGTCGTCGATGCCCCGGTGGATGTGGTCCCGGATGGCCGGGGCGTGCTGCTGGAGGCCGATGCGAGCCTCCTCGCCCGACGCGGTGATCCATAGGCGCCCTTCGGCGTCGCGGGTCAGCCAACCGCGCACCAGCAGGACTTCCGCCTCCGCCCTCAGGTCGTCTTCGGGCCTGAGGTACGAGTTCATGGCCTGCTGGAGTTCGGGGACGGTCATACCGTGGCCGTCGGGTGAGATGTCGTTCTCCGACAGGTTGCGCAGCAGCCAGAACTGGGGCTGGGTGAAGCCCAGTTCCGCCTGCCGGGCCCGGACGAACGAGATGACGGCCTCATAGGCCACTCCGGTCCAGTACCCGGCGGGCTGCGCGGCAAGGCCGGCGTCGGACATGGGTCGGGTCGTCATGCGTGTGCTCCCTCAGGAATGGCTGATGATGCGAGCACGCTAGGACCTCAAGCTAAGTCGAGGTCAAGGTCGGACTCGGGTCCGACCGCGGTGCCGTGAACGACCACCCCGCTCCGTCACCCGGCGACCGGATGTTCCTCGCCGCGACCGTGCCACACCCGCGGCACGCACCACACGGGACCTCGCGGCTCGCACCGCCCTGTCCCGCAAGGACCCGGGCCCGCCCCAAAAGGACCCCGCGGAACAGGCAGTGAGGGGCGGAGGAGCCGCAGCCCCACCGCCCCTCACACAATCCGTCTACGCGTTACGCGTTACGCGTTACGCGTCACCACCCGCGACCCCCGGATCCGCCGCCGCGACCTCGAGCAGCTGATACCGGTCGATCGCCTGCTTCAGCACCGACCGGTCGACCTTCCCCTCCCGCGCCAGCTCCGTCAGCACCCCCACCACGATCGACTGCGCGTCGATGTGGAAGAAGCGCCGCGCCGCACCGCGCGTGTCCGCGAAGCCGAACCCGTCCGCGCCCAGCGACTGGTACGTCCCCGGCACCCAGCGTGCGATCTGGTCCGGGACCGACCTCATCCAGTCGGACACGGCCACGAACGGCCCCTGCGCCCGGGCCAGCTTCCGCGTCACGTACGGCACCTGCTGCTCCTCCTCGGGGTGCAGCAGGTTGTGCTCCTCGCACGCCACCGCCTCGCGCCGCAGCTCGTTCCAGGAGGTCGCCGACCAGACGTCGGCGCGCACGTCCCACTCCTCCGCGAGGATCCGCTGGGCCTCGACCGCCCACGGCACCGCGACCCCGGACGCCATGATCTGTGCCGGGAGGGATCCGGAGGTCCCCTCGCTGAAGCGGTACACGCCCTTGAGGATGCCTTCGACGTCCACGTCCTCGGGCTCGGCCGGGTGCTGGATCGGCTCGTTGTAGACGGTGAGGTAGTAGAAGACGTCCTCGCCGTGGGGGTGCCGCTCGTCCCCGCCGTACATCCGGCGCAGGCCGTCCTGGACGATGTGCGCGATCTCGAAGCCGAAGGCGGGGTCGTACGCGACGCACGCCGGGTTGGTGGACGCCAGCAGCTGGGAGTGGCCGTCCGCGTGCTGGAGGCCCTCACCCGTCAGTGTCGTACGGCCCGCGGTCGCGCCCAGCACGAAACCGCGCGACAACTGGTCACCCATCTGCCAGAACTGGTCACCGGTGCGCTGGAATCCGAACATCGAGTAGAAGACGTAGACCGGAATGAGTGGCTCGCCGTGCGTGGCGTACGCCGATCCGGCCGCGATCAGCGAGGCCGTGCAGCCGGCCTCCGAGATGCCGTCGTGCAGCATCTGCCCGTTCGGCGCCTCCTTGTAGGCGAGCAGCAGGTCGCGGTCCACGGACTCGTACTGCTGCCCGAGCGGGTTGTAGATCTTCGCACTCGGGAAGAACGAGTCCATTCCGAACGTACGGTACTCGTCCGGCGCGATCAGCACGAACCGCTTGCCGATCTCCTTGTCCCGCATGAGGTCCTTCAGTAGCCGCACGAAGGCCATCGTCGTCGCGATGGACTGCTGGCCCGACCCCTTCTTCACGGTCGCGTACGTCTTGTCGTCCGGCAGGGCGAGCGGCTTCGACCGTACGACCCGGGTCGGGACGTACCCGCCGCAGCCCAGGCGCCGGTCGTGCATGTACTGCATCTCCTCGGTGTCCCGGCCGGGGTGGTAGTACGGCGGCGGGCCGGACTCCAGCTCCCGGTCGGAGATCGGCAGGTGCAGCCGGTCACGGAAGCGCTTGAGGTCGTCGACCGTCAGCTTCTTCATCTGGTGCGTGGCGTTGCGGCCCTCGAAGTTCGGGCCCAGCGTCCAGCCCTTGATCGTCTTGGCGAGGATGACCGTCGGCTGGCCCTTGTGCTCCTGGGCCGCCTTGTACGCGGCGTAGATCTTCCGGTGGTCGTGCCCGCCGCGGCCCAGGTGCAGGATCTGGTCGTCGGTCATGCTCTCGACCATCGCGCGCAGCCGGTGGTCGTCGCCGAAGAAGTGGTCGCGGATGTAGGCCCCGGACTCGGTGGCGTACGTCTGGAACTGGCCGTCCGGCGTCGTGTTCATCCGGTTGACCAGGACACCGTCGCGGTCCTGTGCGAGCAGCGGGTCCCAGGTGCGGTCCCACACCAGTTTGATCACGTTCCAGCCGGCGCCTCGGAAGACCGACTCCAGCTCCTGGATGATCTTCCCGTTGCCGCGCACGGGGCCGTCGAGGCGCTGGAGGTTGCAGTTGACGACGAAGGTCAGGTTGTCCAGGCCCTCGCGGGCGGCGATGGACAGCTGGCCCAGCGACTCCGGTTCGTCCATCTCGCCGTCGCCGAGATAGGCCCACACGTGCGACTTCGACGTGTCCGCGATTCCGCGCGCGTGCATGTAGCGGTTCATCCGTGCCTGGTAGATCGCGCCGATCGGCCCGAGGCCCATCGAGACGGTCGGGAACTCCCAGAAGTCCGGCATCGAGCGTGGGTGCGGGTACGACGACAGGGCGTGCGGCGCCGCGGACTTCTCCTGCCGGAAGCCGTCCAGGTGCTGCTCGGTCAGCCGGTCCAGCAGGTACGCGCGCGCGTAGATGCCCGGCGAGGCATGCCCCTGGAAGAAGACCTGGTCGCCGCCGTCGCCCTCGTCCTTGCCGCGGAAGAAGTGGTTGAAGCCCACGTCGTACAGGGAGGCGGAGGAGGCGAAGGTCGCGATGTGGCCGCCGACGCCGATGCCGGGCCGCTGCGCGCGGGAGACCATCACGGCGGCGTTCCAGCGGGTGGCGTTGAGGATCTTGCGCTCGATCTCCTCGTTGCCGGGGAAGAACGGCTCGCTCTTGGTCGGGATGGTGTTGACGTAGTCCGTGCTGCGCATCTCGGGCACGGCCACGCGCATCTCGCGGGCCCGCTCGATCAGCCGCAGCATCAGATAGCGGGCCCGCTCCCGGCCGCGCGCGTCGACGGCGGCGTCGAGGGAGTCGAGCCACTCCTGGGTCTCCTCCGGATCGAAGTCAGGAACCTGACTCGGAAGGCCGCCAATGATGATCGGATTGCGATCACTGCGATCGGATGCGGAAGCCACGCTGTTCCTTCGCTGTCAGAGGGCAACTTTGCCGGGTGTCGCGCCGTTTCCCCGCCGATTCACCATCGTGGACCTCGCGCGGGCAAACGTCATCTGTACCGTGGGGTAACCGATCTCCCCATGGGATCGGGGGCACGTTCATTCGAGTCTCGTACCCACACATGGTTCCCAAATACGCAAACGGGGCAGATAGGTGTGGTGTACGTCACCTTCGGTCTGGACGGCATGGCGGGAGTTGCGGCGACACCGCCGGGATCGTCACCGTTTCGACGGTCCCAGTCGCCGGGTACTTGCGCGATCCGTCCCGCCCGTGTGGACTACGGTCAATGCTTCGCGCACGCGCGTGGCTGAGATATTCACCAAGACATGATCAGGAGGCAACCCGTGAGCGCGACCGCGGACCACGCGGAGGAGCGGACGAACCCTGCCGTCAGGCTGGGGTTCCAGCCCGGGCAGGTGGTCCAGGAGATCGGCTACGACGACGACGTCGACCAGGAGCTCCGCGAGGCCATTGAGGGCGCCGTCGAGGGCGAGCTGGTGGACGAGGACTACGAGGACGTGGCCGACGCCGTCGTGCTGTGGTTCCGTGACGACGACGGCGACCTGACGGATGCGCTGGTGGATGCCACCACGTACATCGAAGAGGGCGGGGCGATCCTGCTCCTCACGCCGAAGACCGGCCGTTCGGGGTACGTCGAGGCCAGCGACATTTCGGAAGCCGCGACGACCGCCGGACTGACGGCGTCCAAGAGCGTCAGCGTCGGAAAGGACTGGAGCGGCAGCCGACTGGCGACGCCCAAGGCCGCCAAGTCCAAGCGGTAGCCGGCCAGGCTCCGCACCACACCGGACCCCCGTACGGGCCGACCGCCGTCGGCCCGTACGCGGGTCCGCGATGATCCCTGCGTAGGGTGGTTCCAGGAACCACCCTACGAAGGGACGAACAGGACATGGCGATCCAGGTCGGCGACAAGGCCCCCGACTTCGAACTCAAGGACAACCACGGCGCGACCGTCAGGCTGTCCGACTTCCATGGCCGGAAGAACGTCGTGCTGCTCTTCTACCCGTTCGCCTTCACCGGCGTGTGCACGGGCGAGCTGTGCGAGGTGCGCGACAACCTGCCGCAGTTCTCCGACCGTGACACCCAGGTGCTCGCCGTCTCCAACGACTCCATCCACACCCTGCGCGTCTTCGCCGAGCAGGAGGGCCTGGAGTACCCGCTGCTGTCCGACTTCTGGCCGCACGGCAACGTCTCGAGCGCGTACGGCGTCTTCGACGAGGGCAAGGGCTGCGCCGTCCGCGGGACCTTCGTCATCGACCGGGAGGGCGTCGTGCGCTGGACCGTCGTCAACGGCCTGCCGGACGCCCGTGACCTGACCGAGTACGTGAAGGCGCTCGACGCCCTGTGACAGGCCTTGCGGCAAGCCCTGTGGCAGGCCCCTGCGGCCGGCACGGTGATCGCCGCATGATCGGCAAGTGATCGACACCGTGTGATTTGTCGCTTCCAGGGACTGCGGTGAACGGGAACCCGTCACTAGGATCGACTCGTTGATCCGGTAGCCAGGCAAGACATCCGGCGCTCGACACCGGCGCTCGACATCCGACGCACTTCGGGGCTCCCCGCCCCAGGACACCAATGGAGGACTCGTGGGAGTCAGCCTCAGCAAGGGCGGCAACGTTTCGCTGACCAAGGAGGCCCCGGGCCTGACCGCGGTCATCGTGGGTCTGGGGTGGGACATCCGCACCACGACCGGTACCGACTTCGACCTCGACGCCAGCGCGATGCTGCTGAACAGCGGCGGCAAGGTCGCCAGCGACGCGCACTTCATCTTCTTCAACAACCTGAAGAGCCCGGACGGCTCGGTCGAGCACACCGGTGACAACCTCACCGGCGAGGGCGAGGGCGACGACGAGCAGATCAAGATCGACCTCGCCGGAGTCCCCGCCGACGTCGAGAAGGTCGTCTTCCCGGTCTCGATCTACGACGCCGAGAACCGCCAGCAGTCCTTCGGCCAGGTGCGCAACGCGTTCATCCGCGTCGTCAACCAGGCCGGCGGCGCCGAGATCGCTCGTTACGACCTGAGCGAGGACGCCTCCACGGAGACCGCCATGGTCTTCGGCGAGCTGTACCGGCACGGTGCGGAGTGGAAGTTCCGCGCCATCGGCCAGGGCTATGCCTCGGGCCTGCGCGGCATCGCGCAGGACTTCGGCGTGAACGTCTGAGTCACCCCTACGTCCGAGGCGGCGGCCTCGACCGTCCGGCGCCGCACGGTTTACGTGCGGCGCCGGACGCGCAGGAAACCCGAGAACCATCACCCGGGGAGGGATCACCATGGGCGTCACACTTGCCAAGGGAGGCAACGTCTCCCTGTCCAAGGCCGCACCGGACCTCACACAGGTACTGGTCGGGCTCGGCTGGGACGCGCGTTCCACCACCGGAGCACCCTTCGACCTCGACGCCAGCGCACTGGCGTGCGGCAGTGGCCGGGTGCTCGGCGACGAGTGGTTCATCTTCTACAACCAGCTCAAGAGCCCGGACGGCTCCATCGAGCACACCGGCGACAATCTCACCGGCGAGGGCGACGGTGACGACGAGTCGGTGCTGATCGACCTCTCCGTGGTGCCCACCCGGTGCGACAAGATCGTCTTCCCGGTCTCGATCCACCTGGCCGACGAGCGCGGCCAGACCTTCGGTCAGGTCAGCAACGCCTTCATCCGCGTCGTCAACCAGGCCGACGGCCAGGAACTCGCTCGCTACGACCTCAGCGAGGACGCCTCCACAGAGACCGCGATGATCTTCGGCGAGCTCTACCGCTACCAGGGTGAGTGGAAGTTCCGTGCCGTGGGGCAGGGGTACGCGTCGGGGCTCCGGGGCATCGCTCTAGACTTCGGAGTCAACGTTTCGTAAAGCCGCGTACGGCAGCAGGGAGCCCCTTTCCAGACTCCGTCCGGGGGGTGCCTCCAACACACGATTGGGTAGCCAGTGGTTCTGAAAACCTTCGGGTGGTCGTTCGCGGTCACCGCGCTCGGCCTAGTGGCCGCGATCTTCTACGGGGGGTGGACCGCTTTTGGCATCGTGGCGATCCTGTCCGTACTGGAGATCTCGCTGTCCTTCGACAACGCGGTGGTCAACGCCGGGATCCTGAAGAAGATGAATGCCTTCTGGCAGAAGATCTTCCTCACGATCGGCATCCTGATCGCCGTCTTCGGCATGCGCCTGGTCTTCCCGGTCGTGATCGTGGCGGTCAGCGCGTCGCTCGGGCCGATCGAGGCCGTCGACCTCGCGCTCACCGACAAGGACCGCTATCAGGAGCTGGTGACGGACGCCCATCCGTCGATCGCCGCCTTCGGTGGCATGTTCCTCCTTATGATCTTCCTCGACTTCATCTTCGAGGACCGCGACATCAAGTGGCTCGGCTGGCTGGAGCGCCCGCTGGCCAAGCTCGGCAAGGTCGACATGCTGTCGGTCTGCATCGCCCTGGTCGTGCTGCTGGTCTCCGCGATCACCTTCGGCGCTCACGCCCACCAGCACGGCGGTACCCACGCCGACAAGGCGGAGACGGTCCTGCTCGCCGGTATCGCCGGCCTGATCACCTACCTGGTCGTCGGCGGTCTCTCCGGCTTCTTCGAGGAGAAGCTCGAAGAGGAGGAGGAGCGCGAGCACGAGGCCGAGGAGAAGGCCGAGCGGGCCGGCAAGCCCAAGTCGGCGGTCAAGCTGGCCGGCAAGGCGGCGTTCTTCATGTTCCTCTACCTCGAGGTCCTGGACGCGTCGTTCTCCTTCGACGGCGTCATCGGTGCCTTCGCCGTCACCAACGACATCGTCCTGATGGCCCTGGGCCTCGGCATCGGCGCCATGTACGTCCGGTCCCTGACCATCTACCTGGTCCGTCAGGGCACCCTGGACGACTACGTCTACCTGGAGCACGGCGCGCACTACGCCATCGGCGCCCTCGCAGTCATCCTCCTGGTCACCATCCAGTACGAGATCCACGAGCTCATCACCGGCTCCATCGGCGTGATCCTGATCGGTGCCTCCTTCCTGTCCTCCGTACGCCGTAACAAGCGGCTCGCCGAGGCCGGGGGAGACGGCGGCAAGCAGAAGGCGGAGGTCTCCTCCGGGGTGTGAAACCCTGCTGTTCCCGGACCGGGTTCGACCCCGGTGCGCCTGTTCTTTCGGTGTGAACACGGCCCGGGTGAGGAACGCTCTGTGCGGGGCGGCCAACGAGGACGACTCCTCGGGGCCGCCCCGTCGGCGGTCGCGGTGGTCGAGTGAAAGTGGGGGCGGGAATGGGCTTCTTGGACGGTCTGCGGCGAGGCCGCGAGGCCGAGTTCGACTCCGGCAGCGCGGCGACCAACTCCATCCAGCTGACCAAACGGCACAGCCAGGTCTCCCTGTCCAAACAGGGCGCGGCCACCGGTCACCTGCGCATCAACCTCAGCTGGCGGATGCGGACCTCGGACATCAGGGGCGTGCAGCGCGAGAGCCTGCTACGGCACCCCTTCAAGGCGCTCAAACCCCCCGAGGTCGTCGGCCACAGCCAGAGCATGGTCAACGTCGACCTCGACCTCGGCTGCCTCTACGAGCTCCAGGACGGCACCCGCGGGGTCGTCCAGCCGCTCGGCGGTTTCCTGGGGGACGCCAACGCCGCGCCGTACGTCAAACTCAGCGGCGACGACCGCTTCGGCTCGGCCTCCGGCGAGACGATCTACGTCAACCTCGACCACAAGGACGCCATCAAACGCCTCCTGCTCTTCGCCTACATCTACGACCAGACCCCGGCCTTCGACCGGACGCACGCCATCGTCACGCTCTACCCGAGCAACGGTCCCCGCATCGAGATAGGCCTCGACGAGCGCCATCCGCAGGCCCGCTCCTGCGCCGTGGTGATGATCGAGAACGTCAAGGGCGAGATCTTCGTCCGCCGTGAGGTGAAGTTCGTGTACGGCTTCCAGGGAGAGCTGGACCGTCTGTACGGGTGGGGCCTGCAGTGGGGCCGGGGGCACAAGAGCAAGGTGGAGCGCTGAGGATCCCCCTCCGCCCGGCCCCGCCCACGTCCCCGTATGCGTCCGCCGAGACCCCGCCCGTACCGCTCGGGCGCCTACCTTCCGAGGAACTGCGGCCCCTGCGGGGGCAGCCGGAAGTCCGGATCGGGTGCCCCGGTGACCGGCGGCGGGTAACCGTAGCCCGACTGCGCACCGGTGACCCCCGCCGCGGCGGGCGCCTGTGGATACCCGTACCCGGGGCGTCCGGCCGGCTGCGGATAGCCGTAGGCCGGCTGTGCCGCCGGAGGCTGCTGCGGATAGCCGTACGCCGGCTGTGCGGGCACTCCCACGGGCTGCTCCGGGGGCAGCGGCCGTGAGATCTCCGGGACGGGCCGGAGGGGCTGGACGGCCGTCGGCTCGTCGGGACCGACCGTCGGCGGGACGGGCGTGGACTGGGCCGGAGCGGGCGGGGCCGGAGTGGGCGGGGCCGGAGTGGGCGGGGCGGGAGCGGACGGGGACGATTCGGGCCTGGGGGGCGACATGGGACCGTCCGCCCCCTCCGACTCGTCCACCGAGATACCGAAGTCCGTCGCCAGGCCCTGAAGCCCGTTCGAATAACCCTCACCCAGCGCCCGGAACTTCCAGCCGTCCCCGCGCCGGTAGAGCTCGCCGCAGATCAGCGCGGTCTCCTCGCCCGTCTCCGGCTTGACGTCGAAGTACGCCAGAGGTTCCGCGTCGGCGGCCGTGGCGTCGTGCAGCAGGATGCGCAGCGACCGGACCCGGTCGAAGGCGGTGCCGTCCGCCGAAGCGACCAGCAGGATCCGGCCCACCGAGGGCTCGACCCCGGAGAGGTCTGTCTGGATCGTGTCGGTCAGGCTCTCCGCGACCCGCTTCTTGCCGAGCCGCCAGACCTGGCCCGACGGATGCCGGGGCTGGTTGTAGAAGACGAAGTCCTCGTCGGAACGCACACGGCCGTCCGACCCCAGCAGCAAGGCGGAGGCGTCGATGTCGGGGACCCCCTGCCCGGGTGTCCAGCGCAGCACGGCGCGTACCGTGGTGGCTTGCAGCGGGACGTTCGACCCCTTCAGCATCGCGTGCGTCATGCCGTCATCCTGCCCTCTCGGTCCTGGTCACGACAATGCGGGGGCGGGTACACGAGTCGGCTCCGCTCGGCCCGGGCCGCCGCCGCCGTCATGCCCGGGTTACCTGGAATTCATGCCCGGTGGGAACCTCCGACATGGATACGTACGTACTATTACCGGCCACCTTTGGACAGTTCACAGGTCGCCCAGACACCACGGGGGAGTTTTAATGCGTCATTTCGGACAGATTGCCCCTGATGTGCGGAAGCGGCTCTTTCACCAGGAGCCCTGCACGTTCACGGCGGACTCCCCGGCCCGGCTGCTGTCCGCGGCCCTGGGCGCCACGCTCTACAGCCCGGCCACCCGGCCCAGACTTGCCGAGGACATCCTCAAGCAGAGCGCGAGCGGCGTGGTGTCGATGGTGCTGTGCCTGGAGGACTCGATCGACGACGCCGACGTACCGGCCGGCGAGGAGAACCTCGTCCGTCAGCTGACGGACCTGACGGAGCGTGCCGACGCAGACGTCCCCCTCCTGTTCGTCCGGGTCCGCACCCCCGAGCAGATTCCCGACCTCGTACGGCGCCTCGGCCCAGCCGCGCGGCTGCTGTCCGGATTCGTGCTGCCGAAATTCACCGAGGAACGGGGCATGGCCTTCCTGGAGGCGCTCGCCGCCGCCGAGGCCGCCAGTGGCCGCAGGCTCTTCGCGATGCCCGTACTGGAATCGCCGGACCTGCTGTACCGGGAGTCCCGCGTACAGACGCTGGAGGGCATCTTCCGCGCCGTCGACAAGTACCGCGACCGCGTGCTCGCGCTGCGTCTCGGCGTGACCGACTTCTGCTCCTCCTACGGGCTGCGCAGGGGCCCCGACATGACGGCGTACGACGTCCAGATCGTCGCCTCCGTGATCGCCGACGTGGTGAACATGCTCGCCCGGGCAGACGGCACCGGATTCACGGTGACCGGACCGGTGTGGGAGTACTTCCGCGTCCAGGAGAGGATGTTCAAACCGCAACTGCGGCAGAGCCCCTTCCTGGAGGTGCAGGCCGTCGAACTGCGGCAGAAGCTGATCGCGCACGCCATGGACGGTCTGCTGCGGGAGATCTCCCTGGACCGTGCCAACGGCCTGCTGGGAAAGACCTGCATCCACCCCTCCCACGTGCTCCCCGTGCACGCGCTGTCCGTGGTCAGCCACGAGGAGTTCAGCGACGCCCAGGACATCCTGCGACCCGACCGCGGCGGCGGGGGCGTGCTCAGGTCGGCGTACACGAACAAGATGAACGAGGTGAAGCCCCACCGTGCGTGGGCCGAGCGCACCCTGCTGCGCGCCGAGGCCTTCGGGGTGGCGAACGAGGACATCGGCTTCGTGGAACTGCTCGCCGCCGGCCTGTCCGACTGAACGCAAGGAATCCATGACCGACGCAAGGGCCCAGGCCGCGGTGGACAACGGGAGGCACGAGTACATGACCGAGAGGGCGCGCGCAGAGGGGGATGCCGGAGTCTGGTCCGGCAGTTGGGTCGCCGAGCGGCTCGGTGTCGAACTCGCCGGCGACGACACGCTGACCGGCCTGCTGGGACTCGCCCTGCGCCGCAACCCCAAGCGGGCGCACCTGCTCGTCTCCAACGTGCTCGGCAAGCACGTCCCGCAGTCTCCCTCCGTCGTGTACGGCCACGGGGTCGACCTCGGCCGGCGCGTCCGTGAACTGCTCGGCGCCGAGGCGGCCGCGAGCGCGGTCGTGCTCGGCTACGCGGAGACCGCCACCGGCCTCGGCCACTCGGTCGCCGACGGCCTGGGCCCCGCCCCGTACCTGCACTCCACCCGCCGTCCGGTCACCGGCGCAGCCCGGGCGGGCGGCTTCGAGGAGTCCCACTCGCACGCTACCTCCCACCTTCTGCTGCCCGAGAACCCGGCGCTGCTCGCCGGCGACGGGCCGCTGGTCCTCGTCGACGACGAGTTCTCCACCGGTAACACCGTGCTCAACACCGTCCGCGCCCTGCACGAGCGCTATCCGCGCAAGCGGTACGTGGTGGTGGCCCTGGTCGACATGCGCTCGCCCGCCGACGCCGGCCGGCTGGAGGACTTCGCCCGGGAGATCGGCGCCCGCGTGGACCTGGTGACGGCCGCCTCGGGCACGGTCCGGCTGCCGGAAGGCGTACTGGAGAAGGGCCAGGAGCTGGTCGCCCGGTACGAGGCGCGGGCCGCTGAACCCTCCCGGGAAGCCCCAGTCGCCGAGGTGCCCACCCCGCATTCTCCCGGCTCCGTCACCCAGGTCGACCTGCGGTGGCCCGGCGGGGTCCCCGACGGTGGACGGCACGGCTTCACGGCCGCCCAGCGGGACCGGCTGGAGAACGCCCTGCCCGGCATGGCGGAACGGATCGCCGAGGCGCTGCCCACAGACGCCCGCCGCGTGCTCGTCCTCGGCTTCGAGGAACTGATGTACGCCCCGCTGCGCCTGGCCCACGCGCTGGAGCAGGCCGCCGACGCGGACGTGCGTTACTCCACCACCACCCGCTCTCCCGTCCTCGCCGTCGACGACCCCGGCTACGCGATACGCACCCGTCTGGTCTTCCCCGCGCACGACGACCCGGCCGACGGCCCCGGCGAGCGCTACGCCTACAACGTCGCGGGCGCCGGCTTCGACGCCGTCGTCGCCGTCGTCGACTCGGCCGCCGACACCCCGGCGTTGCACGCGGCCGACGGACTGCTGGCCCGGCTCGCCGCCCACGCCCCGCACGTCCTGCTCGCGGTCGTCCCGTCGTACGTCCCGCGCACCCCGCACGCCCCGCGTGCCTCCGAAAGGCCCTCCATGCTGCCCGAGCCCCTGCGCGGCCCCGACTTCTCCTCGTACGCGTCCGACGAGGTCGGCTGGCTGCTCCAGGACCTCTCGAACACGACGCTGGAGGCACCGACCGAGGAGCGCGAGGAGGCGATCCAGAGCGGCGGAGCGCACTACGCGGAGTCGTTGCCCGTGGAGTACCAGCCCAGTGAGCAGTACCAGGAGCTGTTCCACGCGGCCCTGGAGGCCTCCGCCGCCCGGCTGGCCCGCGCCGTCGGCGCCGTCACCGAGATTGTGCTCGCGGAGCGGTCGCCCCGTCCCGTACTGGTCTCCCTCGCCCGCGCGGGCACCCCCGTCGGTATCCTGATGCGCCGCTGGGCGCAGTTCCGTCATGGTCTCGAGCTCTCTCACTACGCCGTGTCGATCGTCCGGGGCCGGGGCATCGACGCCAACGCCCTGCGCTGGCTGGCCGACCGTCACGACCCCGCCGACGTCGTCTTCGTCGACGGCTGGACCGGCAAGGGCGCCATCACCCGCGAACTCGCCGCCGCCCTGCGCGACTTCGAGGTCTCCGACGGCGTCACCGGCTTCGACCCGGAGATCGCCGTGCTCGCCGACCCCGGTTCCTGCGTACGCACCTACGGCACCCGCGACGACTTCCTCATCCCCTCCGCCTGCCTCAACTCCACGGTCTCCGGCCTGATATCCCGCACCGTGCTCCGCGCCGACCTGGTCGGCCCGCACGACTTCCACGGCGCGAAGTTCTACCGCGAACTCGCCGGCGCCGACCTGTCGCCGGCCTTCCTCGACGCCGTCTCCGCCCGCTTCCCGGACGTCGCCGACACGGTCGACGCCCAGGCCAAGGAGCTCCTCTCCGCCGACCGCACCCCCACCTGGGCGGGCTGGGCCGCCGTCGAGCGCATATGCGAGGAGTACGGCATCCACGACGTCAACCTCGTCAAGCCCGGTGTCGGCGAGACCACCCGCGTGATGCTGCGCCGAGTGCCCTGGAAGGTGCTGGCCCGGGCCGGCGCGGGCGCCGACCTCGACCACGTACGCCTGCTGGCCGAACAGCGGGGCGTACCCGTGGAGGAGGTCGCCGACCTGCCCTACACGTGCGTCGGGCTGATCCACCCCAAGTACACCCGAGGCGCGACTGGCGCCGACGGTAAGGCGGTGGCGCTCTGATGCCGGTGCTCGTCGCCAGCGACCTCGACCGCACGCTCATCTACTCCGCCGCCGCGCTCGGGCTGACCATGCCCGATCTGCGGGCACCCCGCCTGCTGTGCGTCGAGGTCTACGAGAGCAGACCCCTCTCCTACATGACGGAGACGGCGGCCGGGCTGCTGACCGACCTCGGTGACACGGCGGTCTTCGTGCCGACCACCACCCGGACCCGCGCGCAGTACCAGCGCATCAACCTCCCCGGCCCTCCGTCGAAGTACGCGATCTGCGCCAACGGCGGCCACCTGCTGGTCGACGGCGTCTCCGACCCCGACTGGCACGCGCGGGTGACCGCACGACTGGCCGACGAATGCGCCTCGCTGACCGAGGTCCGCGACCACCTGATGAACACCGCCGACCCGCTGTGGGTACGCAAGCACCGGGTCGCCGAGGACCTCTTCGCCTACCTCGTCGTCGAGCGCGAACTGCTGCCCGAGGACTGGGTGAAGGAACTCGCCGTGTGGGCCGAGAACCGCGGCTGGACCGTGTCCCTCCAGGGTCGCAAGATCTACGCCGTCCCCAAGCCGCTCACCAAGAGCGCCGCCGTGTTCGAGGTCGCCCGCCGCACCGGCGCCGAGCTCACCCTCGCCGCCGGCGACTCACTCCTCGACGCCGACCTCCTGCTCGCCGCCGACCGGGGATGGCGCCCCGGCCACGGCGAGCTGGCCGACTCCGGCTGGACGGCTCCGGCGATCAGCGCCTTGCCCGAGCGCGGCGTGCTGGCCGGGGAGCGGATCCTTCGGGAGTTCCTGCGCGAGGCGAGTCCCGTTCGCTGAACCCACCGTCCGGGCTCCCGGCACCCGCCCCGGTGCCGTACCCGGTGCCGGTGCCGGTGGTGTTGCTGGGGCGGTCGTCATCATCGGAGGGTGGCCGTATGCCCTGCCCCCTGTCACGTCCGTCGCCCCGCCTGCGGTGGCCGGCCCCCGGCCGCAGCAGCCGCATGGCGATGAAGACCAGCAGGGCCAGGGCGGCGATCGCGAGAATCACCTTCGAGTACGTGGACGCGATGCCCGAGACCTCGGACCAGTTGTCCCCCAGCGCATAGCCGGCGAGGACGAACACGGTGTTCCAGATGGCGCTGCCCAGCGTGGTCAGCGCGAGGAAGACGGGCAGCCGCATCCGTTCCACGCCCGCGGGCACGGAGATCAGGCTGCGGAAGATCGGGATCATCCGGCCGAAGAACACCGCCTTGGTCCCGTGCTTGCGGAACCAGGCCTCCGTCTTCTCTATGTCCGACACCTTCACCAACGGCAGCTTCCCCGCTATCGCCACCGTGCGGTCCCGGCCCAGCAGCGCGCCGACCCCGTACAGGGCGAGGGCACCGATCACCGACCCCGCCGTCGTCCAGAGCAGGACGGCTATCAGGTTCATCCGGCCGGAGCTCGCCGCGAAGCCCGCGAGCGGCAGGATCACTTCGCTCGGCAGGGGAGGGAAGAGATTCTCGAGAGCGATGGCGAGGCCGGCGCCCGGTGCGCCGAGCGCGTCCATGAGGTCATTGATCCACTGCGGAGCCGCACCGCTCTCCGCGGCCGTCTGCGCTGCGATGGCTGTCATGTCGACCACGCTAGAAAATCGCAGCTGAAGGGAGACTGAGGAAGACCGCAGGATCGCCTGCGGTCTTCCGCAGGCGGGAATTGTGGTTTTCCGCAGTGTGCGCCGCTGCCCCGCCCGGCTAGCCTCGCGATCATGCGAGACATGGCGCGACGCGTAGTGCGGTGCGGGGTGGGCCTCATCATGGGCACCGCCGCGGCCGCCGTCGAGTTGCTCTTCTCTCTCCTGGCCGGCGTGGCCCTGCTGCCCGTGGTCGCCTGGCCGACCGGCCGGCATGCCGTACTGCGCCCGGTCCTCGCGGGCGCGCGCAGACTGGCGGGGCTGGAGCGTGCCCGGTTGGCGATGTGGCTGGACCTCCGTGTCACGCCCGCGTACGAGGACGTGCGGGCGCTGCGGTACGTGGCCTGCCACTGGGCGCTGGGCGTGCTGGGCGGGGTGGTGATGCTGACCGCCGCGATAGGCCTCGGGTACGGCACCTTCGGGATATACGGCTGGCTCCTGCTGGACGGCATACGCAACCCCGGTTCGTTCGTCCTCGGCAGTCTGGGCGGCTTCTTCCTCGTGTTCCTCGCCGTGCAGGGAATATTCGGTGTGGTCGGACTGGAAGGACAGCTGGCGCGTCACTTCCTCGGCCCTCGCCATCAGGAGGAGCTGGAGCGGCGGATCGCCGAGCTGTCCGCCAGCCGCGCCGACGTGGTCGACGCGGTGAACGACGAACGACGCCGCATCGAGCGCGACCTGCACGACGGCGTGCAGCAGCGTCTCGTCGCCCTCGGCATGCTGCTCGGCCGTGCCCGTCGCAGTCAGGACGCCGACCGCCGGGACCGGCTGCTGGGCCAGGCCCACGACGAGAGCCGCCGCGCCCTGGACGAGCTGCGTGAGGTGGCCTGGCGGATCTATCCGACCACGCTGGACGAGGCGGGCCTGCGCGCGGCGCTGGAGACGGTCGCCGAGCGGGCGTCCGTGCCGGTGGGGGTGGAGTACGACCTCGCCGAGGAGCCCGAGCAGGCTGTGGCGACCGTCGCCTACTTCGTGGTCTGCGAGGCGGTCACGAATGCGGTCAAGCACGCGTCACCGACTCGGATAAGCGTCGCCGTCAGAGTGGAGGAGGAACGGATGTACGTGAGCGTCCAGGACAACGGCTGCGGCGGGGCGAACGCCGCCGGCAGCGGACTGTTCGGGCTCGCCCGGCGCGTCGCCGCCCTCGACGGCAGCCTCAGCGTGGTCAGCCCGCCGGGCGGGCCCACCCTCGTGGCCGCGGAGCTGCCATGCGGGTGATCCTCGCCGAGGACTCGACCCTGCTGCGGGAGGGGCTGGTGCGGCTGCTGACGGAGGAAGGGCACGAGGTGCTCGCGGCCGTCGGCAATGCCGAGCTGCTGCTGAAGGCGGTCACCGAGGACCCGCCGGATGTCGTGGTCGCCGACGTCCGGATGCCGCCCACGCACACGGACGAGGGGCTGCGCGCGGCCCTGGAGATACGAGAACGCTGGCCGGCGGTCGGGGTGCTGGTCCTCTCGCAGTACGTAGAGAAGCGGTACGCGACGGAGTTGCTGACCGGTGAGACAGGAGGAGTGGGATACCTGCTCAAGGACCGCGTGGTCCAGATCGACGAGTTCCTGGACGCGCTGGACCGGGTGGCCGCCGGACGGGCCGCCTTCGATCCGGAGGTCGTCCGTCAGCTGCTCGGCCGCACCACCCACTCCGACCTGCTCGCCCGGCTCACCACTCGGGAGCGGGACGTGCTGGCCGAGATGGCGCAGGGCCACACCAACGCGGCGATCGCGCGAAGGCTGCACATCTCGCAGAGCGCGGTGGAGAAGCACACCAACGCGATCTTCGACAAACTCGAACTGACCGGGGGTGAGGGCTACTCACGCAGAGTGCTGGCGGTGCTGCGCTATCTGGGCAGCTGAGGCAGTCTGAGGGGCCGGTACGGCGACACCGGGGTGCGCGGCCCGCGCCGGGAGGTCAGCCGCAGCAGCCTCCGCCGCAGCAGCCACCTCCACCACCCGACGAGGGCGCCGGGGCAGTCGCGGAGGCCGAGCCGCCCACCGCGACCGTCGACAGCAACTTCACCGTGTCGTCGTGGCCCGCAGGGCAGGCGGCGGGAGCGGAGGACTCGGCCATGGGACGGCTCAGTTCGAAGGTGTCGCCGCAGCTCCGGCAGCGGTACTCGTAGCGAGGCATGCGCACAGGCTACCGGCCCGGCCCGGTCGGCGACCCGCCCCAGCGACGAAACGTCGGGGATCAGCACCGGTCGGGGACTGGAGCCCGGTCGGCGGAAGTACCCGGCAACCGGCGGCCGCTCGGTGAATCAGTGGGTGGCCCCGCGTTCCTCGCGGATACGGGTGACCACACCGGCCACCGTCTGCCGGACCGCTTCCGTCTCGGTCAGGAAGTGCCAGTAGTCGGGGTGCCGACCCTCGAGCATGGTGATCGCCCGCTCCAGCCGGGCCACGGAGTCGTCCAGCGGGCGGGCGTGCTGCGGGTCAGGGGTGTTGCGGCCCGTCATGGCCAGGCGTTGGGCGTCGCGGATCGCGAAGCGGGTGCGCTCGATCTCCTGCTGGGGGTCCTTCTGTACGGCGTTCAGCTGTCGCAGCCGGTCCCCGGCGGCCGAGACGGCGTCGTCGGTCGAGTTCAGCAGCGCTCGTACCGTCGACAGGAGGGCGGTGGCGTCGGGCCAGCGTTGTTCGTCGCGGGCGGTCTGCGCCTCGGCCAGTTTCCGTTCGGCCTGGCGGACCGATTCGGTGGCCTGGTCCGGCACGGCCTGGAGGTCCTGCCAGCAGGCGACGGTGAACCGCCGCCTGAGCTCGCTCAGTACCGGTTCGACCTGTTCGGTGCGGGTGGTCAGTGCTTGCGCGCGGGTGCGCAGGGAGACCAGCCGGTGGCCGATCTCGGCGGCTCGCTCGGGCAGCCGTTCGGCCTCGGTGCGGACCGACTCGGCTTCTCGGATGACTCGTTCCGCCCGGTCGAGAGTCTGGGGTACGCCGTGCTGTCCGGCGCCCTGGTTCAGCCGCGTCAGTTCCGGGCCGAGGGCGGCGAGCCGGGCGGCGAGGTCGTCCGCCTCCAGCCCGGCTCCTCGTGCGGCGTCCAGGGCGTTGGAGGCGGCGAGCAGGGCCTGCCGGGCGCGTTCGACGGCGGGTGCCAGCCGGGCCAGCTGGGTCTCGGCCTTGCCGAGCAGTGGGCCCAGGCCGTCGGCGAAGTGGTCCAGGTCCTGCTTGACCCGGCCGAGCTCGTTCTTGGCGGTGGTCAGTTCGCCGCGGGCGCGGGAGGCCGCCGACGCCTCCAGGTCGTCCCGGTCCAGGTCGTGGGCGTCGACGGCGCTGATGTACTGGTGGCTGACCTCGTCGATGCGCCGGCCGAGCGCCTCGAAGTCGGTGACCGCCCGCCGGGCGGCGGGGGTGGCGTCGACGGCCGCGATCGTCTCTATCGAGATCCGCAGGTCCCGCTGCGCGGTGTCCAGCTCGTAGAAGGCGGCTGCCGCGTCGTCCTTCGCCGCCTGCGCCTCCGCCCGCTGGCTCTCCGCCCGCCCGCCGAACCAGCGACGGGTGCCGCCCCCGGCGAACGCGGCGGGCACCGCGAGCACCGCGAGGAGTGGCAGGCTCAGGAGAGTGAGCGTGTCACGGACCGCGCCGACCCCGCGGCGGCGGTGGCCGTGGCGGTGGGAATGGTGCGGCTGGCGCTGCGCGCGCGGCACCATCGGCGAGTGCGGCTGCGATGGTGTCGCCGTCACATCCCTCTCCCGTGTCATCCGTCCTGCCCGGGTTCATTCTCCCACCCGTAAGGGACGAACACACGGGCCGGTCAGTTCGCGATTCGGACCGTGACTTTGCCGTCCTGCGTCCGGGCGGTCACCACGTGGGAGCTGGCGTCGGCTCGGGGCACGGACACGTCGACCGATCCGTCGTCGGTCTCGGCGGTCACCTTGTACGTGGCCCGGGGCAGGGCGACGGTCACGGAGCCGTCGTCGCTGTGGGTATCCACCAGGTCCGGCACGACCCCGAGGTCGAGGTGGACCGAGCCGTCCTGGGTGGAAGCGTTCACCCGCCGGGAGGAGACGTCCGCGCGCAGCGATCCGTCGTCGCTCCGCAGCTTCAGCGGCCCCGTGGAGTCGCTGACACGCACGGACCCGTCCGCCGTCCGGATGTCCAGCGAGTCCCTGAAGCCCTGCGCCCGCACGCTGCCGTCGTCGGTCTTCACTCGGACGGCGATGCCGCGCGGCACCTCCACGCGGTGTTTGGCGGCGCAGTCGGCGGCCAGCCCGGAGCACCGCATCCGCAGTACCAGCCGGCCGTCGTCCATCTTCCACGTCACCTCGGGGCCGGAGCCGATGGCGACCGACCCGGAGAACCATCGGGTGACCTCGACCTTCCCGGACGAGTGGTCGTCCGAGGCGACGATCTCCACGTCGGAGTCGTCGGAGTCGACGGTGAGTGTGCGGCCCTGAAGGGCGAAGGAGCGGTGCTCGGGGTCCTTGTCGTCCGAGGCGGAGGCACAGGCACTGAGACCCGCGACGAGAACGGCGACGGCGCCGAAGGCGGCGAACGCGCGAGCAGGAACGGTACGGGCGGCCATGACGAATTCCCCCTGGGACGGACGACGAGGTACCGCGCCCTGAGCCGTTCCCGAGTGGAAGAGGCCCTTGTCGACGAGGCTCTTCGACCGTACGGAGCACCGGCCCGCGCCGGGATCCGGGCCGCTACCGGATCGAGGGTGGGGTTAACCCCCCGGCCGGGGCAGCGCTCGCCCACACGTTTGCCTGGCAGTGCCCTGGGCCATGTAGGCTGTCGACTCGTCCTGGGTGCGTAGCTCAGGGGTAGAGCGCCTGCCTTACAAGCAGGATGTCGGCGGTTCGAAACCGTCCGCGCCCACCAGGACCGGCGCCGATCCCGTCGGTGCGGAGGCCCCCCGGAGACACTCCGGGGGGCCTCTCGCGTGCGGTCGTTCGTGACCTCCCTAGGATGAGGTCCGTGAGCCGTCCCGAGCAGCACGTCCAGCGACCGCCCGTGCGGTGGTGGCAGGCCGTGTGCGTGCTCGGACTGCTGGCCGGGCTGCTGGGCATGCACGGGCTGGCGCCCGGCGGGAGCCTCCCGGAGCGCTCGCTTCCGGCCCATCCGCAGCACTCCGCCCGGCACGCCTCAGCGCCGTCAGTGCCCTCATGGCGGTCAGTACCGTCAACACCGTCCGTGCCCTCAGCACCGTCAGTGCCATCCGTGCCCTCACGGCCCTCAGTACCGTCCGTGCCGGTAGTCGTCGGGATGGTGCATGCCGGGTGTCCGCAGGACGACGGTTCCTGCGGCGGCGGACATCTCGAGCACGCCGACGCGGTGTGTGCGTCCGGTGCGGTGAGCGACGGGCCGGTGCTGCCCGCGCCCGTCCCCGACCCGGTCCCCACCTCCGTGTGCGACGGCGTTGTGCGCGCCTACGGGGCCGACGCACCGGACGGCGCGCGGGCACCGCCCTCCCTGGCCGAACTCCAGCTCCTGCGGATATAGACACCGCCCCCGCACCCGCGCTGCCCGAGCGCGGCGCGGTGCACAGGCATGTCGATCCCCCATCACAGCAGGAGTTCACGCACATGAACAGCATTCGTACCCTGACGCGCCGTTCCGCCCTGGTGTCTGCGACCGTCGCCGCCGCCTTCGTCCTCGCCGCCTGTGGAAGCGACGGCGATGGTGGGACCGGACACGAAGGCCCGCACAGCTCGCCCTCCGCGAGCGCCGACGCGGGCCAGGAGGCGCACAACGCCCAGGACGTGGCCTTCGCGCAGGGCATGGTCCCCCACCACCGGCAGGCGCTGGAGATGGCGCGGCTGGCAGCCGGCCGTTCCGCGTCCGCCGAGGTCGAGGACCTCGCGGCACGCATCGAGAAGGCGCAGGATCCGGAGATCACCACCATGACCGGCTGGCTGAAGGCCTGGGGCGAGGAGGTGCCGCAGGCCACGGAGTCGATGCCCGGCATGGACGACCACTCGGCGCACTCCGGCATGCCCGGGATGATGGACGGTCAGGACATGAAGGAGCTGGAGAAGGCGTCCGGCAAGGTGTTCGACACGATGTTCCTGACCATGATGGTCGAGCACCATGAGGGCGCCGTCGAGATGGCCGCGGCCGAGACGGCCAAGGGGCGCTACGCCCCAGCCAAGGCCCTGGCCGACGACATCGCCACCGCGCAGAACGCCGAGATCACCGAGATGAACAAGCTCCTCGGCAAGGACTGATCCGACAGGGACTGACCCGGCAGGGGATGACCCGGCAGGGGATGACCCGATGGGAACGGAACTACGGGGACGGATCGTCCTCGGCAGTAGGCACGAACCACCCCGCCCGGACGACGCTGCTCAGGCGTCCCCGGGCGGGGTCTCCCGGGCGGGGGTCTTGTGGGCACGCTTCAGCTCCGAGCGGGCGGTCACCTGGTCGGGACCGGTGATCTCCGACCAGTAGCGATGGGTGCTGACGAACACAGCGAGCTCGCGCTCGCGCTGACGGAACTTCTCCACCTCGGCCTGTTCGTCCGCGGACCAGCCGGGCGAGGCCGGGCGCTCGATCTTGCGCCAGCCGTTGTCGTCGCTGAATCCGTCGAGCGGCTCGACGGACCAGGGAAGTCTCTTGAGCAGGGCCGTCAGCTCGGCCCGGACCTGATGCAGTTCCTCCTGACCGGCGAGGAGGTCACTGGGAAAGTCATAGGTCGTAGCCACGTTCCAATGATACGCCTGTTCGATTTTGAGGCGCGCGTTCCCTTTAGTGGTTCACGCGAAAGGATGGCGCCGTTGCGGGCGCCGTTGCGGGCGGCGGTGCGGAGCACGCGACGGAGCCCGGGGCCCGACTCCGCTGCCCGGGACCTGGTTCGGCCGCCGGGGCCGACTGTCAGACCCCTGCCCTACCGTGAAGAACATGGGTGAAATGGACGAGCGGGCAGGGAAGATCGGGGAGCGGGTGTGCCTGGTCCCCTGGGCGGAGGGGGACCTGTGGCTGCTGCGCAGGACCAACAGCCCCGAGATGACCGCGCACGTGGGCGGACCGGAGACCGAAAAGCAGCTCGCGGCCCGGCACCGGCGGTACGCGGACCTGGAACCGGGGCGGATGTACCGGGTCACGTCGGCGGACGGCGGCGAGACCGTCGGCTCGATCGGGTACTGGCAGCGGACCTGGCAGGGCACGGAGGTCTGGGAGACCGGGTGGGCGGTGCTGCCTGAGTTCCAGGGGCGGGGGCTGGCCGTCCGGGCGGCCCGTGCCGTGCGGGACGCTGCCCGGGCCGACGGGACGCACCGGTATCTGCACGCGTTCCCGAGCGTCGACCACGCCGCCTCCAACGCGGTCTGCCGCGGGGCGGGATTCACTCTGCTCGGACAGGTCGACTTCGAGTATCCGAAGGGCCACTGGATCAGATCGAACGACTGGCGGGTGGACCTGGAGAGAGGAGACTGACGTCATGTGCCGCAGCATCAAGACACTGCGTCCGCCCGTGCTGGCCGAGGAGGCCACCGAGGACGAGATCAGGGCCGCTGCCCTGCAGTACGTGCGTAAGATCTCCGGTTTCCGCGTGCCGGCGGCGCACAACCGGGAGGTCTTCGACCAGGCCGTGGAGGCCGTCGCCGGGGCCACGGCCGAACTGCTGGCCGGCCTGGAGGTACGGGGAGGCACCGGCACGCGGCGTGCCTCGTGACACCGGGCCGCCCACGTCCTCGTCACGGCCTTGACCGCCGGCCTTGACCGCCGGCCTTGACCGACCGACCTTGGCCGGCGTCGGCCGGTTTGGCGAAGCCCGCGTGCTACGAGACCACCGTGCCAGGAGACCACCGTGCCACGTGACCCGCTTGCTACGAGACCTGCCCGCTATGAAGCCTCCGTCGCCCGGGGCTGGCGGCGCATCAGGTACGCCGCCCCCGCGCCCGCGCCGAAGAGCGCCACCAGCGACACCGCCGCCCCCAGCCAGGTCCCGCCCAGCCACTGGCCGCCGAAGTAGCCGAGGGCGACGCTGTAGACGGCCCAGGCCAGACCGGCGAGGGCCGACCAGGGGAGGAATTCGCGGACCCGGCGGTGGGCGGAACCGGCGACGAGAGAGACGACCGAGCGGCCGGCCGGGGCGAAGCGGGCCAGCACGACGAGGGCGCCGCCGCCACGGGCGAGGGCTCCGCCGAGACGTTCCTGCGCCGTGGTCAGCCGGCGGGAACGGGCGATCGCGCGGTCCAGTCGCGGCCCGCCGCGCCAGGCGAGGCGGTAGACCGCAAGGTCACCGAGGACGGACGCGGTCGCCGCGCACAGTGTCAGGACCAGGATGTCGGGGACGTCCTGCGGAACCCGCCCGGCAGCGGCCGCGCCCGTACCCGCGGCCGCTGCCGTGGCGGCCGTGATCACCAGGACACCGCTCGGCAGCACCGGCAGGAAGATGTCGAGGAGCACCGAGACGGCCACCAGCACATAGATCCATGGGCTGCTGACCAGCGAACCGATACTCCCGAGACTGTCGAGCACCACAACTCCCCGTTGATCCCCCGTGAGCCGGTCCATGCCGCGCGACGCGGGGGCGGCAGGAGCGGCCTCTGACAGCCATCCAGCGTACGCCCGGGGTGTGACAGACGGTTCACAGGGGGCTTATGTGTTCGGCACGGAGCGTTCACCCCGCAGGAGTTGTCCACGTGCCACGGTGGCCCGCGCACCGTTACTGCCGGCGGTGGTCGCCGCCGGGAGCGACGGCGGTGCCCCGTTTCACGGTCCGGTCGGGAGCAACGGCGGCCCCGGTCCAGGCCCGGACCGGGGGCACCGCTCCGGGTCGGTCAGGCGGCCACCGGCGTCTGCCGCTCAGCGGCGGCATGCTCCTGCCCGGACGTGCGCCGGGTGAAGAGTCGGTCCAGGCCGAAGGCGCCGGAGCCGGTGAAGGCGAGCAGTAGGAAGGCCCAGCAGAACATGGCGGACGCCTCGCCGCCGTTCTCCATCGGCCACAGGGCGTCCGGCTGGTGCACCTTGAAGTACGCGTAGGCCATGGAACCCGAGGAGACGACCGCGGCGGCGCGGGTGCCGAGGCCGAGCATGACGATGCTGCCGCCGACCAGCTGGATCACGGCCGCGTACCAACCGGGCCAGGTGCCCGAATCGATCGTGCCGCCGGTTCCCGAGGCGCCGCCGAGGACGCCGAAGAGGGAGGCCGCGCCGTGGCAGGCGAAGAGCAGGCCGACGACCATACGGAACAGGCCAAGGGCGTAGGGCTGGGCGCTGTTGAGGCGTTCGGACATGTGGGGGTGCTCCTTCGGTCGGACCGGCCCGGTGGGGCCGGTGGGGACGGAACCGAGTGGGCTGCCCACGTTAGGTGTGCCTTAGGAGTACTTGCAAGTTCAACATTTGGCCATAACGTGGCGCATGGTCACCTTTTCGCTTCCGCCGCCGTCGCAGGTGGGAGCGCTCCCATGGGCGTGGCAGGGGCCGCCCGTGTGTCTGGATCCATACCCGTCCTGGCCCCGTGCCTACCAGTTCCCGCCCCGTGCCTACGCCAGTTCCCTGTCCGTGACCATCCGCAGGGCGGTCGTTCCGTCGCGTTCCGTCCGTGCCTGCTCCAGACGCAGTCGGGCCGATCGCCCCCGAAGGGTCAGTGTCATGAGCTGGTTGCCGAACCAGGGACCGCCGGTTTTGCGCCAGCCGACCGCCGGCGGCGCGCAGCGTCCGTGCCGGGCGATGCGCCTCCCGAGGGCGCGTGCCGGGGCGCTCCAGCCGAAGCGGAAGCCGAGGCGGATCGAGAGCGGCACGGAGTTGTGGACGGGGGAGCAGGTCAGCTGTGCCACCCGGGAGTCGGGCGTGTGGCCCGGCCAGGACGGTTCGGCCACGTAGGCGTGGTGGACGTCGCCCGACAGTACGTTCACCGTCGCGGGCGCCCCGGGGCCGGTACCGGCCTCGGCGATCAGGTCCGCGAGGGCGTCGAAGGAGGAGGGGAAGGCCGACCAGTGCTCCAGGTCGGCCCCGCGCCTGATCTTCTCTCCGCGCCGTGCCCAGCGTGCGCCCCGTTCACCGGCGCACATCGCGGAGTTCCACGCCTCCACGTCGTGCACCAGGTGGGGCAGCAGCCAGGGCAGGGAGGTGCCGACCAGCAGGTGGTCGTAGGAGTCCCGATCTTCCAGGATCTGTTCGCGCAGCCAGGCTGCCTCGCCCGGGTCGAGCATCGTGCGGCGGTCCTCCCTGAGGACGCGCGCCGCGCGCGAGTCCACCATCACCAGCCGTACGCGGCCGAAGTCGCGCCGGTAGCTCCAGCGGACGGTGGCCGGGTCGGCGTCGGCCCGCGCGGCGAACGTACGGAGCACGTCGGTGCCGTCGGGGGTCGCGCGGACGGCCGCGTAGAGGGGGTCGGCGGCCAGTTCGTCCGGGGAGAGGTTGCCCAGTTGCTGGTAGACCCAGTAGGACATCAGTCCGCTCAGCAGCCGCTCACGCCACCAGTCCGTGGCCCGCATGTCGGCCAGCCAGGCCGCGGAGGTGTTCCAGTCGTCGATGACGTCGTGGTCGTCGAAGATCATGCAGCTGGGCACGGTGGACAGCAGCCAGCGCACCTCGGGGTCGAGCCAGGACTCGTAGTAGAGGCGGGTGTACTCCTCGTAGTCGGCGACCTGGTCGCCCGGAGGTTCGGCCAGGTCGCGGCGGCCGGCGATCCAGTGGCGTGTGGCGTCGGAGATCTCGTCGGCGTACACCTGGTCGCCGAGCAGAAGCAGCAGGTCGGGTCGCTCACCCTCCGGGTCTGCGGCGATGTGGGCGGAGAGGGTGTCCAGCGCGTCCGGGCCCACCCGGTCCTTCCTGCCGGCAGGCGGCGCGGCCCAGCGGCAGGAACCGAAGGCGACGCGCATCTCCTCGTGCGCCGCCGGTGACGTGGTGATCACCGAGGGCGGGAAGCGCGAGTCGGGCGGCGGCCACACACGGGCGCCGTCGAGGAGCACCTCGTACTCCGTCGCCGTGCCGGGTGTCAGGCCGCTCACCGGGACCAGGGCGTAGTGATGACCCGCGATCTGGAAGGTGCGGGTCGTACCCCGGGCGCCGTCGGCGCAGCGCACCTCGGCGGCGCAGGGCCGGCTCGTCTCGACCCAGACGGTCGCGCGCGAGCCGTCGGTGTATCTCAGCAGTGGTCCAAGGCGCAGTCCGGCCATGGTGATTGCCTCCTCCGTCGCCCCGTACGGTACGGAACGTCGGAGCCCGGCGGGGAGAGGCTCCGCGCCGAACACACGGTGACCGGAGCGCGGCCCGGGCGTCAGCGGTTCGCGAGCCCGCTCTGCAGCGCGGACTTCTCGGCGGATTCGACCGGTCGGGCACAGGCTCAGGCGGACGGCGTGACCGGGGGCCGCAGGTCGAGCCACTGCTCGGCGTCCCAGGCATGAAACCGCTCCACCTCGGTGAAACCCAGCTTTGCCGCGAGGCGCATCGACCCGAGGTTGGCGGTCTGGGCGGCGAGCAGTACCGGCTCGCCGGGAAGGACGCCGTCGAACCAGTCGAGTGCCGCCGCGCACGCCTCGGTGGCATACCCGAACCCCCAGGCTCGCGGCAGGAACAGATAGCCGAGATCGACCTTGCCCGCGCCGGCCGGGCGCAAGGGGGTTCGTGCAGTCCACGACCGTCCGCCCGGCCAGTGCCCCGGCGTGCTCCCGGGCCAGCGTCGGCGCCGCCCCGGACGGTACGGCGAGCAGCACCACCTCCCCGTACCCCGCCGCCTGCGCGGGCGTCCCGTGTCCGGCCGCCCCGATCCGCACGGCGAGCGCCTCGGCAGCGGCTGCGTCCCGCCCACCGGCGAACACCTCGTGCCCGGCCCGCGCCCACGCGCCGCCCAGTGCCGCCGCCATGTCCCCCGTACCCCTCGGTCCCGTCGGCAGGGCTCGCGTACTATGGAGGGCGCAGAAGGGGAGTAGCTCTTCGCCGGACCGTCGACATACTGCTCAGCTCGTCTGAGCCGGCGCCCGGAGGCAGGCCTCGTACGCGGGGCCCGGCCAGCGAGACCTTCGGCAAGCAGTGCACGCCCGTGCCGCACGGCGGGGGCGACCGTGTGCTGCCGTGCCGAGGTGTCCGCAGCGCAGGACCAGCACTCTCGGTGGGGCGGCCCCGACCGATAGAGGATCCCTTGATCAGCCTGTCCGTGACGGCAGTCGTCTTCGGCGTCGTCTTCCTGGCCGAACTGCCGGACAAGACCGCGCTCGCCGGTCTCGTCCTCGGCACCCGTTACCGGGCCTCGTACGTCTTCGCCGGTGTGGCCGCCGCCTTCCTGCTCCACGTCGTGCTCGCGGTCGCGGCCGGCAGCGTGCTGACCCTGCTGCCGCAGCAGATCGTGCACGCGATCACCGGCGTGCTGTTCCTGGGCGGCGCCGCCGTGCTGCTGATGAGGAAGGACGACGAGGACGAGGAGATCCGCAAACCCGAGAACCAGTCCTTCTGGAAGGTCTCCGGGGCGGGTTTCATGCTCATCCTGGTCGCCGAGTTCGGCGATCTCACCCAGATCATGACCGCGAACCTCGCGGCCCGCTACGACGACCCGCTCTCCGTCGGCCTCGGAGCGGTGCTTGCCCTGTGGGCGGTTGCCGGGCTCGGCATCGTCGGCGGAAAGGCCCTGATGAAGCGGGTGCCGCTGTCGCTGATCACCAAGATCGCGGCGCTGCTCATGCTGGGCCTCGGGGTGTGGAGCCTGTGGGAGGCGGTCACCGGCTGAGCGGCGGCCCGGGGGCGGGACCCGATGCCGTACGCATCCCAAGGCGACGGTGACGTGCGGACTGAACGGTTCGTGAACGTTCGAGCGGGGCGGTGGCGCGATGCCCGTTCTGTTTTGTACCGTGGATGAACAAAGTGACACCCGTCCGTTCTCCCTGACCGGCGGGCGGGGTCACCTTGTTTCCTCCCCGCTTCTTGGAGTCTGCCGATGACGGCCACCGCCACCACCGTTCTCACCGCCCGTGCCCTGCTGCTGGACATGGACGGCACCCTCGTCAACTCGGACGCCGCCGTCGAGCGCGTCTGGCGGGGCTGGGCCGACCGGCACGGCCTTGACGGCGACGAGGTCATGAAGGTCGTCCACGGACGGCAGGGCTATGCCTCGATGGCGCTGCTGCTGCCGGACCGGCCCATGGAGCAGAACCACGCCGACAACGCGCGCATGCTCGCCGACGAGACCGCCGACACCGAGGGCGTCGTCGCGATCCCCGGGGCGCCGGAGTTCCTCGCCTCGCTGCAAGGCCTGCCGCACGCGCTGGTGACCTCGGCCGACGTGCCGCTGTCCACCGCGCGGATGGCCGCCGCCGGGCTCGCGCAACCGGACGTCCGGGTCACCGCCGAGTCGGTCGGCGCCAGCAAGCCCGACCCCGAGGGCTTCCTCAAGGGCGCCGCCGAACTCGGTGTCGCCCCCGCCGACTGCATCGCCTTCGAGGACTCCGGTGCCGGTATCACGGCGGCGCGCGCCGCGGGAATGCAGGTCGTGGGTGTGGGTCCCCGGGCCGGTTCCCACGGGCCCGACGTGGTTGTGGAGGACCTGACGCGGGTGCGTGTGGAGGCCGGCGCCGACGGCACGCTGCGGCTGCACATCGGCTGACGCCGTCCGTGACGGCTCGTCGGGGCGGCGCCGCCCGCGCCGCCCGGCGAGGACGTGCCGGCCGAGGTTGCCGCGCCGTGCGCCGACGGTCGTAGGGCGGTACGTCGCCCCATTAGGGGGCTTGCGTCTCCGACTCCAGCCGGCGCCGGGTGTCCTGCCCGTAGACGCCGAGCTCGTCGGAGCGGATGCCGCGGGCCCACTGGTAGGTCCGGACCGCGTCCTCGACCTGTCGGCTGTAGTTGCCGTTGATGTCGCCGGTGTAGAGATACAGCTGGGACAGGCGCTGCTGGAGCTCGGTGACCTCGGAGCCCCGGTCGCCGCGGTGCAGCGTGCCGCCGCCGTCGGGGGCCTGGTCGTCGTCCTCGGACTCCTGCGTGGGATTCCCGGCCGGCGCGCTCGTCGCGGTCTGCGTCGGTTCGGCCGACGGGGACGGCGTGGGTGACGCGCTCGATGCCGAGGGCGACGGCGAGGGCGACGGACTCGCGCTGGCGGACGCGGATGCCGACGGGGACGGTGACGAGGAGGTGGTCGGCCGGGTGGATGTGACGCTCGGTTCGGGGGCCGCGGAGGCGGCGCTGGTCGACGGTTCCGGCACGCTCGCCCGTACCTCGTCCGGCAGCGCTCCGTCCCGCGAGGGTGACTCGTAGGAGAACAGCCCGCTCGCGTATCCGGCCGCCCCCACCACGACCACGACCGCCCCGGCGGCGCTGAGCAGCACGCCACGGCGCCGCCCGCGCCGCCGACGCACGCCGGTACCGTCCGTGCCGTCCGCGTCGGGCCCAGTGGGAGCGGAAGGGGCGGAAGGCGTGGTGGCCGAGGTCTCGAACAGGCGCAGGTCGTGCGCGCGGGGAGTGCCGGTGGAGGGCGCCAGGGGCATGGGCAGTACGGAGGTCGCCTCCATGCCCGCCCCGGGTGGCTCGGCGCCGACGGCGCGCAGCGTCATGGTGGCGTCAGGGGCGGCCGCGGATCCCGAACCGGACCCCGCCCCGGGCGCCGGGGCGGGTGTGGCGGGCGCGGACGGGGACACGGACACCGCGGATGCTGCGGACGCCGCTCCCTCGGACACGGATCCGCCTGGTGCGGGCGCATCGGACACGGGCGCATCGGACACGGGCGCACCGGTCCCGGGCGCATCGGTCCCGGGTGTACCGGGCCCAGACGCACCGGACGCGGGCGTACTGGGCCCGGACGCACCGGAAGGAGCACCGGACGGCGCACCGGAAGGAGCCGTCGTCCCGGCCGGGGGTGTCGAGGTCTCGCCCGCGCCGTCCAGCTCGACGTACGGACGTATCCGCAACGGGTCGAAGTCCTCCGCCGCTGCCGCCTGCGCCGTACGCGCGTCGCGCAGGGCGTCGGCCGCCCGCACCCCGCAGGCGCAGGAGGGCGTGTTGTCCGCCTTCCTGGGCGTCCCGCACTCCGGGCACGAGTGCCCCTGGAGCCGCTCCTGCGGCTCCTGCGGCGGCTCTTTCTGCTGTTCCACGCGTTCGTTCCTCCCCTCGCGACTCCCCTCGCGAACTCCAGAGTTTATGCAGATCTTCTCCACACTCCCGCGCGCGCCCCCGGAGCGCCGGCTTCGCACAGGACTGAACCAGCCATATCGGGTCACACCACCAGGATGGAAGGTGCGTGAAGGCACCCGTGAGAGACCGTGATACGCCCGTGGGAGGTCTTCATCTGATTCCTCCGTGGATACCCCTGCCTTCAGGCAGGAGAGGAAACGGGCTTCCTGCGGAGCAGGGCGGTGGGCGGGGTTTCGCCGCCAGGGCGAAAGAGCGAG
>NZ_BAABCQ010000063.1:0-38447 GCF_039539045.1 Streptomyces marokkonensis | reverse complement strand
GGGACAGTGAGGGAACAGGGAGTGCGCAGGGGGGACAGCACTCATGAGCAGCACCGTGAGCCGACCCGTCGCGATCGCGTCAACTCGCAGCGCCGATCGGGAGCTTATCGGTTGTGAACCCTAAAAGATCAATTTCACGGCCCGGCGGAAGTGAGGATTCCGTCACGCTTCGGCGAGGGTCGCCGGGTCGACAGATTCCTTTGCCCGACAGGCAAGTTGAGCGCGCGGACCCATGCGCCCGTCCGGTACGCCGACGGGATCGCGAGGCGACCGGTCCCGAGGCGCCACACCGGCCGACGTGTGCAGATGCTGACGGAGTGAGGCCTGCTCTCCGGGGTGCCTCGTGCCCCGGGGAATGACACGATCTTGTCCGAGGTTCCAGATCGTGCCGTTGAAGCCCTCTCCGAGTTGCGAGGTCACCGATGAACACCATGCTCGCCATCAGCCAGGACTCCCTCGGCGGTCCCGAGGTCCTGAAGGAGGTACGGCCGCGGCGCCCCGAGCCCCGGCCGAACGAGGTCCTCGTGCGAGTGCGTGCCGCCGGGGTGAACCCGACCGACTGGAAGCACCGGGAGAACGGCGGCTTCCTCGGTGAGCCGCCGTTCGTGCTGGGCTGGGACGTCTCGGGCGTGGTCGAGGCCGTGGGCATCGGCGTCGCCGCGTTCCGGCCCGGCGACGAGGTCTTCGGCATGCTCTCCTACCCGTTCGGCCACGGCTCCCACGCGGAGTACGTCACCGCTCCCGCGCGCACCTTCACCGCCAAGCCGGCCGGAATCGACCACGTCCAGGCGGGCGCGCTCCCGCTGGTCTCGCTGACGGCGTGGCAGGCACTGGTGGAGCGGGCCGACGTCCGGCCGGGACAGCGGGTGCTGATCCACGCGGCGGCCGGTGGTGTGGGCCATGTGGCGGTGCAGATCGCCAAGGCCCGGGGTGCCCACGTCATCGGCACCGCCAGCGCGGGCAAGCACGAGTTCCTGCGCTCCCTCGGGGCGGACGAGACGGTGGACTACCGGGAGACGGACTTCGCCGAGGCCGTGAAGGACGTCGACGTGGTCCTGGACACGATCGGCGGCGACACGTCCCTGCGTTCGCTGCGCGTGCTCCGTCCGGGCGGGGTGGTGGTGTCGATCCTGCCGGTCGGGTCGGACGAGTTCTACGAGGAGGCCGAGCGGCTCGGCGTGCGTGCGGTGCGGATGCTCGTGGACGCCGACCGGGCCGACATGCGGGAGATCGCCGGGCTGGTCGAGTCGGGGAAGCTGAAGGCCACGATCGCGCGGACGTTCCCGCTGGCCGACGCGGCCGAGGCGCACGCGCTCGGCGAGAAGGGCCGCACCACGGGCAAGCTCGTCCTCGTGGTCGACTGACCGGCCGGAGGCGACATCGCCGTACTGCGGGATCCGTGCCGCCCGGCCCGCATCCGAGAGTGCACCACGGCCGGGGTCGCGGTGGAGGCGTTCGGGGGGCGGGCAGGCGCGTTCCGGTGTGCGCCGCCCGCCCGACGAGCGGATCGCCGAGGCGCTGGCCGAGGTCGACCCGGACATCCTGGCGGCACTGGTGGACGGCCCCGAGCCGACCGCCGGGGACCTCGCCGCCGCGCTCGCCGCCCGCACCGCCGACGGCTCCTTCCATCCGCTGTACCACGGCTCCGCGCTCGGCGGCCAGGGCGTCTCGCAGCTGGTCGAGGGCCTGGTCGGGATGGTCCCGGCCGCCGCACCCGCCACGCCGGGGCCTACCGCACCGCGCGGCACGGTCTTCGCCGTACGCCCCGGACCCGGCGGCGAGCGGACGGCGTACCTGCGCCTGTACGACGGTGAAGTGCGCCCGCGCCGGCGGCTCACGTTCCTGCGGCGCGAGTCCGACGGCCGGACCACCGAGGTGCCCGGCCGGGTGACGCGCCTGGACGTGGTCGGCGGGGCCGGGACCCTCACCGCGGGGAACATCGCCGCGCTCTCCGTTCCCGGCAGCCTGCGCGTCGGTGACCGGCTCGGCGACCCGACCGACCGCTCCCCGCAGTTCCCGCCGCCGACTCTCGAAACCGTGGTCCGCGCCCGGCACTCCGGACAGGCGGCGCCGCTGCGCTCCGTCCTGCTGGCACTGGCCGACCAGGACCCGCTGCTGCACGTCCGCCCGGCGGCTTCCGGCGCCACCGCCCTGCTCCTGTACGGCGAGGTCCAGATGGAGGTGCTGGCGGCGACGCTGGCGGAGGACTTCGGGATCGAGGCGGAGTTCGCGCCGGGCCGCGCCCGCTTCCTGGAGCGCCCGGCCGGTACCGGCGAGGCCGTGGAAGAGATGCCGTGGCTCGACCACACCCGGTACTGGGCGACGATCGGGCTGCGCGTCGAGCCGGGGCCGCGCGGTTCGGGCGGGGTCTTCGCCTACGAGACGGAGCTCGGCGCGCTCCCCCGCGCCTTCCACCAGGCCGTCGAGGAGACGGTCCATACCACGCCGCTGACCGGCCTGTCCGGCGCCGCGGTCACGGACTACCGGGTCACGCTGATCCGCTCCGGATTCAGCTCGCCGGTGAGCACCGCGGCCGACTTCCGCGGGCTGACCGCGATCGTGCTGCGCCGGGCGCTGCGGCGGGCGGGGACACTGCTGTACGAGCCGTACCAGGCCTTCGAGGTGGAGGTCCCGCCGGACGCGATGGCGCCCGTGACGGCCCAACTCGCCTCGCTGGGCGCGGACTTCACCGGTTCGACGGGCGGAGACCCCGCCTGGCTGATCACCGGCGAGCTGCCGGCCCGGCGGGTACGGGAGGCCGAGCTGCGGCTGCCGGGACTCACGCGCGGGGAGGCGGTGTGGTCGTCCCGGCCGTCCGAGGACCGCCCGCTCAGACCGTCGCACTGAGCCGTCGTACACGCCCCCTCCGCGCCTTCGCCCGTCGTTGCTTCCCGTCGACTACTCGGTCTGCCAAGGGAGATGGGGGGCATTGGGACAGTAGGAAGGAGGGCCGTCGCCATGACGACTCCCATCAGGAACCTCCCTCGGCGCATGCCCGGCTGGGCGAAGGCGCTGACCGCGATCGTGCTGGTGCTCGTCGTGCTGTTCGCGGGGCTCCGGCTGAGCGTCGTCCCGGGTCTGAAGGACCTGTTCGGCACCGAGACCCAGGACCGCTCGGGCCCCGCGCTGCTCACGTCCATCCAGGACATCAGCCGCTACGAGGCCGCCTCCGGCAACTTCCAGGTCGTCGTGGACCTGGAGAAGGACGTCAAGCTCCTGCCCGACGCGATCCGCGGCACCCGCACCCTGTACGTCGGGGCCGGCACCGTCGACGCCCATGTCGACCTCGGCAAGGTGGAGGAGGACGACGTGACGGTCGACGGCGACCGCACGTCGGCCACGCTCCGGCTGCCGCACGCCCTGCTCGGCGAGCCGGCCCTCGATCCCGAACGCTCCTACGCCGTGTCCAAGCAGCGCGGGCTCCTCGACCGCCTCGGGGACCTGTTCTCGGACAACCCGAACGGTGAGCAGGCCGTGCAGAAACTCGCGGCCCGGCACATCGGGGCCGCGGCGAAGGACAGCGAACTCAAGGCCCGTGCCGAGAGCAACACCACGGCGATGCTCCAGGGCCTGCTGCATTCCCTCGGCTTCGAGGAGGTCCGGGTGACCTACGGTCCTGAGCAGGAGTGACTGCGGCCGGTCCCACCACCTCTCCGGCATCCTCGGCGGCTCGGCGGGTAACCGCCTTACCACGCGGGGAAGTCGACGACTGGAGGATCCCATGGCTCGTGCCGCCCCAGGGTCGCGTTCCCTACCGCGCCGCCGCGCCGCCAGGACCGGGGACGCCGGCCGGTGCGACCGGCGCCCGCTCGCCCTCCCGTTGCGCCTGCTGGCCATGGTCTGCGCGTTCGCCTTCATGGTGGCGTTCGCGGTGGTACTGGCCCGGCTGACCCTGCACCCCTCCCCCGCGTCGGAGGCGCTGACGCATACGAACATGCGTCCCGGCCGTTCGCTGAAGGCCTATCTGGACCAGCCCGCGCTGCGGGACGCCGTCAAGCAGATCGGCGGCAACATCGTGCTGGGCGTCCCGTTCGGCGTACTGGTTCCGGTCGTCGCCCCCCGCACCCGCGGGCTGCTGCGGGTCCTGCTGCTGACGGCCGTCGTGATGCTGCTGGTGGAGTTCGCGCAGGGCGCCCTGATCACCGGGCGGGCCTTCGACATCGACGACGTCATCCTCAACACCACGGGCGCGCTGGTCGGTTACCTGCTCCTGGGCCGGCGGATGAGCCGCGCCGTGCATGCCCGCCGGTCCCGGAAGTAGGGCGGGACCAGGCGGTCCGGACCAAGGTACTGACTTGCCCACCGGCACCCCCGCCAGCTCTACGACTGCAACGGCGGCGCCAACCGGAAGTGGACGGTCGGCTGAGGCCCCGGTGCAGGGTCAATGCAACGTCCAGGTGAACTTGTCCCCGCCCACCCAGCGGACCACGTCCGGGTCGTCCAGGTCGTGGACCGTGATGCCGAAGGCCGCGGCCGCCACCAGCACATCGGTGACGGTCTTGGCCTCACCGACCACCTGGCCGTCGATCTCCACGATCCGGAACGGCGGCGTGCCCGGCTGCACCTGGAGCACGAGGATCCGCGGACTGCCGATGTGCGGGCTCCCGATTTCGGTCATGCTTCGAGGGTAGGACGCAAGTCGCGGTGGCGGCCGGTCGGGGAAGCGGACGGGGCCGCGGAGTGGCGCGGTTCCTCAGGGCCGCCGCCAGTCGTCGCCCGTCAGATGGGACCCGGCCATCGGGCCCATCCGGAGCATGCCACCGTCGACGCTCCAGGATGCACCGGTGACGTACGAGGCGTCCGGCCCGGCGAGGAAGGCGATCACCGCGGCGACCTCGCGGGCGTCTCCGGGCCGGCCGAGCGGCACGCCGGGGCGGCTCTCGGTGTGCGGGTCGGTGCCCTCCTGCCCGGTCATGGGCGTGGCGATCTCCCCGGGTGCCACGGCGTTGACGGTGATGCCGTGCTCGGCGAGCTCGATCGCCATGACCTGGGTGAGCAGGCCGAGCCCGCCCTTGGCCGCGCAGTACGGGGCGGCGCCCACCCGCGGCTGGTGTTCATGGACGGAGGTCACGTTGACGATCCGGCCGCCCTCCCCCTGCCGGATCATGCGCCGGGCCGCCTTCTGCCCGCACAGGAATGGGCCGGCCAGGTCGACGTCCAGGACATGCCGCAGGTCGTCCAGGCCCAGGTCGAGGAAGGGCGTGGCAGTGCCGGTGCCGGCGTTGTTGACCAGGACGTCGACGCGGCCGAGCCGCTCGCACAGCTCGTCGACCGTGTCCGCGGCCCCCGGCAGCCGGGTCAGGTCCACCCGGGCGGTCTCGGCCCGCCGTCCCAGAGCGCGGACCTCCTCGGCGGTCCGCTCGGCGCCCGTCTCGTCGGTGTGCCAGGTGATGCCGACGTCCATTCCCGCCTCGGCCAGGCGTACGGCGGTGGCGCGGCCGATGCCGGAATCGGAGCCGGTGATGACGGCCACCCTGGCGTCGGACGGGCTGGGACTGGGCATGACGGCCTCCTCTTCGGCGCTGCTCGGCTTCCTCACGGCTCACGGCTCACGGCTCGGGGCATCGCAGTACCCGGGCCCAGTACGCGCAAACCGCTCGGCCCGTGGTGCGGGCCCCGGGGCGCTGGGGAACCCTGGACATGCCGGAGCAGGCCGGAGCAGGCCGGAAGAGACCGGAAGAGGCCGGAAGAGGCCGGAAGAGGTACGAGCAGGCCCGGGAAGGAGATGGCGATGGAGCCCGTCGAGGCACTGGAGCGGATCGCGTTCCTTCTGGAGCGGTCCCAGGAGCCGACGTACCGCGTCCGCGCCTTCCGCACCGCGGCCCGGGTGCTCGGTGAGCTGCCCGCGGCCGAGCTGCGCGAGCGGGCCGGGTCGCTGGAGTCCCTGAAGGGTGTCGGCCCCAAGACGGCGCAGGTGGCTCGCGAGGCGCTGGCCGGGCGGGTTCCCGGCTACCTGGAGAAGCTGGAGGGTGAGGCCGCGGCCCCGCTCGCCGAGGGTGGTGAACGGCTGCGGGAACGGCTGCGCGGCGACTGCCATCTGCACTCCGACTGGTCCGACGGCGGCAGTCCGATCGAGGAGATGGGACGGGCCGCGGCGGCGCTCGGGCACGAGTGGGCGGCACTGACCGACCACTCGCCGCGGCTGACGGTCGCGCGCGGCCTCTCCCCCGAGCGGCTGCGCGAGCAGCTGGACGTGGTGGCCGGCCTCAACGAGACCTGGGCGCCGTTCCGGCTGCTGACCGGCATCGAGTGCGACATCCTCGACGACGGTTCGCTGGACCAGGAACCGGACCTGCTGGAGCGGCTCGACGTCGTGGTGGCGTCCGTGCACTCCAAGCTGCGGATGGACGCCCGCGCGATGACCCGCCGCATGGTGGCCGCCGTACGCGATCCGCACACGGACGTCCTCGGGCACTGCACCGGGCGGCTGCTCACCGGGCGGGGGCGGCCGGAGTCGGAGTTCGACGCGGACGAGGTGTTCGCCGCCTGTGCGGAGTCGGGCACGGCCGTGGAGATCAACAGCCGACCGGAACGGCTCGATCCGCCGCGTCGGCTGTTGCGCCGGGCGGTGGGCGCGGGCGTGCTGTTCTCCATCGACACCGACGCGCACGCGCCCGGACAGCTGGACTGGCAGGTCCACGGGTGTGCTCGGGCCGAGGAGTGCGGAGTGCCCGCGGAGCGCGTGGTCACCACGTGGTCCCTGGACGAGCTACTGGCCTGGACCCGTCAGGGCCGTACTCCCTTCGGAGTGGCGGACCGCTGACGTGGTACCCGCCTCCCGATCCACCGACCAGAAACAGGCCAGGAACGGCCCAGAAACAGGCCAGGAACGGGCCAGGGACGGGCCAGGGACGGGCCAGAAGGGAACAGTGCATGGAACGGGCGGCCGTGTTCGACGTCGACGGAACCCTCGTCGATACCAATCACCTGCATGTGGCGACCTGGTGGGAGGCGTTCCGGCAGGCGGGTCACCGGGTGCCGATGCACGCCATCCACCGGGCGGTGGGCCTCGCCTCCACCGACCTCATCGGGCATCTGCTGGGCGAGGACCGGGACACGGACCAGGACGCGCAGCTGAGCGCCGCCCACAAGGCGCTGTACGGGCAGTACTACGACCGTCTGCCGGCGCTGCCGGACGCCGGGAAGCTGCTCCGCCGCCTGGCCGGCGACGGCTGGAAGGTGGTCCTTGCCACCTCGGCGGGCGGCCCGGAGCTGAGCGCGCTGCGGCGGGCGATCGACGCGGACGACTCGATCGCCGCCACCGCGAGCGCCGACGACGTCGACGCGGGCAAGCCGTCGCCCGAGCCGGTGGAGCATGCGCTGGAACTCGCCGCAGTGCCGGCCGAGCGGGCGGTCTTCGTCGGCGACACCGTCTGGGACATGCGCGCGGGCAGCCGGGCCGGGGTGCGCCGCGTGGCAGTGCTCTGCGGCGGTCTGCCCCGTGCCGACCTGGAGCAGGCGGGCGCGGAGGCGGTCTACACCGACCCGGCCGGCCTGCTGGCCTCGCTGGAGGAGAGCCCGTTCGCATGAGCCACCGTGCCGTACTCCACGTCGGGGCGCGCCGGCCGGTCGTACGGATGCCCGGCGCCGTATGACCGCGGTGGCGAGTACCGCCCGGGAGGTGCTCCGGGGGCGGCGGCCGCTGTCCGCGGTGTGGCGGGAGGCGTGTGCCGTCGGACGGGCCGTCCGGGCGGCCTGGCAGGGCCCCGGACGGGAACGCGACCTGGTCGTACAGTCGCTGAAGGCCGCGGGCGCGGCGCTGATCGCCTGGACCGTCGCGGGTGTCTGGCTGGGCGATCCGATGGCGTTGATGGCTCCCTGGGTCGCGCTCGTCCTCGTACAGGCCACCGTCTACAGCTCGGTTCGGCAGGCCGGGCAGCAGTTCGCGGCGATCTGCGTCGGGGCCCTGGTGGCCTCGGCGGCGCAGGCCCTCACCGACGACAACACGGGGGCGCTGGTGCTGTCCCTGCCGGTGCTGATGCTGATCGCGAACTGGTCCCGGTTCGGCGGGCAGGGCATCTACACGGCCACCACCGCTGTGTTCGTGCTGGCCTCCGGGACGGCCGTCTCGGCCTCCGCGGTCGGGCACCGGGTGGGGCAGGCCGCGCTCGGCGCGGTCATCGGCGTCGCGGTCAACGCCTTCGTGCTGCCGCCGATCCATCTGCGGGACGTGCGCGAGAACCTCGCGGCACTTCCCCGGGAGGCGGGCGACGTCCTGCGCTCCGTCGCGGCCGACCTGCGGGAATCCGAGTGGGACGCGCAGACGACGGCAGGCTGGTCGAGCGACGCGGCGCGGCTGCAGCGGCGGCTGGACGCGCTGGCGTCGGCCCGGTCGTGGAGCCAGGAAAGCCTGCGCCTGACCTACGGCCCACTGCGCGCACTGCGTCGCGCGCCCACCGCCGTCCCGCCCGAGGACGAGGACCAGCGGTGGAGCCGGGTCACCGGGAACATCACGGCGCTGACCCGGACGCTGACGGTGGCCGCCGACGAACACCGGACTCCCGACCTGCCCGAGGGCCCTGTGCTGGACCTGTACGCGCGTCTGCTGAAACTGATCGGGGACGCCTGCCACGGGGAGGCCGACCGACTGCTGGGCGAGGCCGCCGAGGACCGTCCGGAGGAGGAGACGGAGGCGACCATGGAGGAACTGCACCGGCGGTTGCAGGACGGCCTGCGGGAACAGGCCGGGCAGGGGGCCGCGCGGACGGCGGTACTCGGCACCCTGCTGCTGCAGGCCGAGAACCTGTGGTCCGAGATCGTCCCCGAGCCGTCGACGCGGGAGCAGTGACACACATCACCCCAAAACGCCACAGACGGCGGAACACCGGCAGGTCCGCCCCCGTTGAAGAAGGCGTGGGTACGGACGGGACAGTGTCCCCGGGCCTCACCTATTGCCCACAGGGACGATCGTTCGGCTGAAGCCCTGTGGAGCCTTTCGCCGAGAGGCGACCGCCGTCCGTATCCACCTCGTACCGCCCCGATCGTGATTCCCCCGTCGCGGTCGGGGCTTCTCCTTGTCCGCTCGCCTCGCCTTGTCCGCCCACGTCGTGCGCTCTCTCCACGTCCCCTTGCGTGCCTTCGCGGCGTGGCGGGTACCCGGTGACCTCCGTACGGGCAGGTGGCCGAGAGGAGCACAAGGTGAGCAGCACAACGGGCAGCAGGATCGTGGTCACGGGTGCCACCGGCAACGTGGGCACCAGCGTGGTGCGGCTGCTGTCGGAGGATCCGGAGGTGGCCTCCGTGCTGGGGCTGGCCCGGCGGATCCCCGAGTGGTCGCCCCCGAAGACCGAGTGGGCCGCGGTCGACCTGTCCTCGGAGCGGGCCGACCTTACCGGCCACTTCGCCGGCGCCGACGCCGTGGTGCACCTGGCCTGGGCGTTCCAGCCGACGCATGATCCGGCGACGACCTGGCGGACGAACGTCCTCGGCTCCATCCGGGTCTTCGAGGCGGTGGCCGCGGCAGGGGTGCCGGCGCTGGCGCACGCCTCGTCGGTCGGCGCGTACTCGCCGGGGCCGAAGGACCACGCGGTGGACGAGTCCTGGCCGACGCACGGCTGGCCGGGCGCCGCGTACTGCCGGGAAAAGGCCTATCTGGAGCGCGCCCTGGACACCTTCGAGCGCGACCACCCAGGGGTTCGGGTGGTACGGATGCGGCCGGCCTTCCTCTTCAAGCGGGAGTCGGCCAGCGAGCAGCGCCGGATCTTCGGGGGCAGGTTCCTGCCGGGCCCGTCGGCGCGTCCGGATCTCCTCCCCTTCCTGCCGGACATCCCCGGACTGCGGGTGCAGGCACTGCACACCGACGACGCCGCCCACGCCTACCGTCTGGCGGTGCGCTCCAAGGACGCCCGGGGCCCCTACAACCTCGCGGCCGACCCGCCGGTCGACGCCGAGCTGCTGGGCCGGATGACCGGTGGGCGAACGGTGCGGCTGCCCCGGGCCGCGGCCCGCTCGGCGGTCGCCGCCGCGTGGGGGCTGCATCTGCTGCCCGCCTCCCCGCACCTGTTCGACGCGGTGTTGCGGCTGCCGCTCATGGACTGCACGCGGGCACGGGCCGAGCTGGGCTGGCGTCCGGAGCACACGTCCACGGAGGTGCTGGAGGAGTTCCTGCGGGGCTTCCAGCAGGGCGCGGGAGCGGCTACGGATCCTCTGCGAGGGCGCAAGGTCGGCTGAGTGCGAGCGCCCATCACTGGGCCGGGGCATCGGCCCAGTGATGCCGCGCCGGTCCAGTGACGGCTGTGCGGCACCGTCAGCCGTTCAGCCGGACGACTCGTCGGGCACCGGGTGCTCGGGGTGCACCGCGCCCGAGTGCGGTGCACCCTGTCGGCCCGTCCCCGCCTCGTCCGTGTCGGGGACGTCGGTGGCGTCGCCCGCGGTGTCGTCCCTTTCGGCGTCCTCGTCGCCCTCGGCCTCCTCGTCGCCCTCGGGGCGCTGGCCCTGTTCGCGTTGCTCACGCGTGGGCGCGGCGGCCTCCCACGGATCGTCGCCGGTGCCGGCCTGCTGGTCGGGCATGTCCCGCGGGACGGGGGCGGCACCGTTCTCACCCGGTCCTTCGAGGCGGTGGTCGGTCACGGGGCACTCCCTTTCCGCGGTCCTCCTGGGCGTCCGAGCGACATCGGGTACCACTGCGGTGACCAGCGAAACCTCGGTAGAACCTCGGTATGGGGCCCGCTCCTCGGGCAGAAGGCGGGTGTCGAGCCGGAGGCCGGTCCGGCCGCCGATGACACGGCTACCGTCGCTGTACGGCGCGTGAGAACCCCCTCTGCGGCCTTTGCCCGGATACCGTCCTGTCCGGATACGTTCGAGGCGCCTGGGGAAGGGAACAGCCCGAGGATGCGGGATGTGCGTAAGAGTGCGGCTGCGGCTCTGCGGCGGGTGAAGTGGCTCAGGGACCCCATGGTCGTGCAGGCGCTGCGCTCGGCGACCGCGGCCTCGATCGCCTATGTCATCGCGGTGCGGCTGACCCCCGACAAGTCGGCGGCGCCGCTCACCGCACCCCTGACCGCGCTGCTGGTCGTCCAGGTCACCCTGTACGCCACGCTCAAGATGAGCTTCCGCCGGGTGAACGCCGTGGTGGCCGGCGTCCTGGTCGCCATCGGCTTCAGCCAGCTGGTGGGGCTGAGCTGGTGGAGTCTGGGCCTGGTGATCGTGGCGGCGCTGGGCGTCGGACATCTGGTGCGGGCGCACGAGTTCGTGGCCGAGGTGGCGATCAGCGCGATGCTGGTGCTCGGTGTGACCTCGCACGGGAGCCTGGCGTGGGCCAGGGTGGTGGAGACGCTGATCGGGGCCACCGTCGGACTGACCTTCAACCTGATCCTCGCCCCTCCGGTGTGGGTGGAGCAGGCCGGCGAGTCCATCGAGGGGCTGGCCCGGCGGGTGCGGCAGCTGATGCTGCGCATGGGTGAGGAGGCCGCCGACAGCACCCCGTTCCACGAGGCGGCGGCCCGGCTGCACGAGGCCCGCCGGCTCGACCACGACATCGGCGAGGTGGACGAGGACCTGCGGCAGGCCGAGGACAGTCTCCGCCTCAATCCCCGCGTACGCGAGGGACTGCTCCACCGGGTGGTACTGCGCACCGGTCTGGACACCCTGGAGATCTGCACGGTGGTGATGCGGGTCCTCGCCCGCACCTTCACCGACCTCGCGAAGGAACGGGAGCCGGAACCGCTGTTCGGACCCGAGACGGGCGCCACCATCCAGCAGCTGCTGTCCGAGATCGCCGACGCCGTGGTCAGCTTCGCGGTACTGGTCACCACCAGCGCCAGCGAGGACGCCGAGTCCGCCGAGGAACGTCTCTCCGCCGAACTGCGACAGGCCGCGGTCACCCGGGACAGGCTGGCCCAGCTGCTCCTGGCGGAGGTCCGGCGCAACCCCCTGCACTGGCAGTTGCACGGCGCGGTACTGACCGAGGTCAACCGCGTCATCGACGAGATGGACACCGAGCACCGCTCTCGCCGGCTCCTGGAGGAGCTGGACCACCACACGCGCGAGCTGCGCGAGCGCATGCCGCGGCTGACCCGGCTGCGCGACGGGCTGCGGGCCAGGCTCCGGAAGCGGAAGCGCGGCGGCGCCGCGCGCCGTTCTCCCTGACGGGGAGGCCTTGGCCGGCCGACGCCGGCAAGGCCGTTCGCCTCACCCGTCGCCGTCGGTGCGCTGCCACTGCAGGGCCCGAGGGCAGGAGGCGGCGCTCGCCTGCGTCAGCAGCGCGTGCATCCGCTCGGTGAGCTGCGCGACGCCGTCGGCGGGAGCGTGGAAGGGCAGTCGTACGTCGCCGTGGGCGCGGACGCGCTCGACGCGCAGCGTCAGTCCGTGCCGGTCGACCGCGAGCGGCCGAACCCGGACCGCGCCGTGCAGGCTGTCGGCGTCGACGAGCCGGGTCAGCCGCTCCACCGCGTCGCCGTGGCAGTCGGCGAGATGGGTCAGCAGCCGGGCCTCGGCCAGGGCCAGCGGATCGGGCCCCGCGGCGGCGAACTCGTCGAGGTCGACCACCACGGCACCGGACGGCTGCCGCAGCACCACACGGGTGGGCGTGAACGCCAAGTGGCCGTCCTCCACGGCGAGCCGGCCCGCGAGCCAGAGCCGGGCCCTGATCCGGCTCCGGACCGGGACGGGCGCCACGTCGGCGAACTCCAGCACGGCGGACGGCTCCCCGCGTGGCGCGCAGATCGCCGCCGCGAGCAGGGCGCTGTCCTCCGGCACGCGCAGGAGCACCCGGCCGTCGTCGGCCACGGTGTGCGCGCCGACGAACTCCTCACGGCCGCCCTCCGCGGTCACCGCGCAGGACCAGGCGGTGGCGAGCACGGAGCGGGCCTGCTCCGCCGCCGCAGGCGCGGCCGTCCAGGTGTGGCTGTCGCCCATCCCCAACCTCCGTCGTCAATTCACTGAGCAGTTCGGCTACCCATTAGGTAAGGCTCACCTAACCTATAGGACATCAGAGTATGCGCCAACCAGGAGGCACGATCTTCGCGGGACTTTTTCAGCGCACCGGAGGGCGCACTTCAGCGGCCTGAGGGCGCGTTACGAAGTGCAACGGGGGCGCGGGGGATGCTGGGGGCGCTCACGGCGCGATGGCGCCCAGCAGGGCGCGGGCGCACAGGTCGCGCACCTGCTCCCGGTCCGGCTCCGGATCCCGCAGCCACTCCAGGCAGACCGCTGTGGTGAACGCCAGCCAGCCGCGCACCGCCAACCGTACGTCGGGCCGCGCCCCGAAGGCCGGGCCGTACTCCGGGTCGGCGCCCAGCACCGCGAGGATCTGCCCCTCCTGTGCGGCCAGCGCCCGCTGGTAGACCCGGCGCACCGCCCGGTCCCCGGCGGCGTCGGCGCGATGGAAGGCACGGTAGCCGTGCGCGTGGGCGCGCACGTACTCCAGGTAGGCGTCGAGGCCCACGGTGAGCTGCTCGTGGACCGGAACTCCGGGCACCGCCGCGGTCATCCGCAGCATGCGCTCGCTCTCGCGCTCGACGACCGCGGCGAAGAAGTCCCGCTTCGTCGGGAAGTAGTGGTACAGCAGCCCGCGGGAGACTCCGGCGATCTCGGCGACCCGCTCGATCCACACCTCGTCGTAGGGGCTCTCCGAGAACAGCCGCGCGCCGGCCGACAGCAGTTGCTCCCTGCGCTCCGCGGTGCTGAGCCGTCGGCGGGTGCGCTCACCACGGTTCGCGGCCATACCCGCACCTTACTTGACGCCGGTTCAACAACGGGACGAGACTGAGGCGCGTTATTGAATCCATGTACAACACACTTGCCCCGGCACGTGCCACACGCCGCTGCGTCAAGGGAGGTCGCGTCATGGCGGAGACGACGAACGGAACGGCCCGGGACGGACTGCCGAAGGGGTTTCGCAGCGCCGAGCTGGGCTGGCCCGAACTGCACCGCGTCCCGCGTCCGCCCTACCGCCTGCCGTTGCTCGGCGATGTGGTGGGGGCCGGCCGGCGCGCCCCGATGCAGGACTCGCTGCGGTACGCCCGGCGGCTGGGTCCGATATTCCGGCGGCGGGCCTTCGGCAAGGAGATCGTGTTCGTGTGGGGTGCCGGACTCGCCGCCGACCTCGCGGACGAGGCGCGGTTCGCCAAGCACGTGGGCGTCGGCGTGGCCAACCTGCGGCCGGTGGTCAGGGACGGGCTCTTCACGGCGTACAACCACGAGCCCAACTGGCAGCTCGCGCACGACGTGCTGGCACCCGGGTTCAGCCGGGAGGCCATGGCGGGCTACCACGTGATGATGCTGGACGTGGCCGGGCGACTCACGGACCACTGGGACCGGGCGCGGGCTGCGGACCGGGCGGTGGACGTACCCGGCGACATGACCAGGCTGACACTGGAGACGATCGCGCGCACCGGGTTCGGACACGACTTCGGTTCCTTCGAGCGCTCCCGCCTCCACCCCTTCGTCACCGCGATGATCGGCACTCTCACCTACGCGCAGCGCCTGAACACCGTGCCCGCGCCGCTGGCCCCGTGGCTGCTGCGCGGTGCGAGCCGCCGCAACACCGCCGACATCGCCTACCTCGACCGCACGGTCGACGACCTGGTCCGCGCCCGCCGGACCGCCGGCGGCAGGGGTGGCGAGGGCGACCTGCTCGACCGGATGCTGGACACGGCTCATCCCGAGACCGGTGAGCGGCTGTCGGCGGAGAACATCCGCCGACAGGTCATCACCTTCCTGGTGGCCGGTCACGAGACCACCTCGGGCGCGCTCTCCTTCGCCCTGCACTACCTCTCCCGCCACCCCGACGTCGCGGCCCGGGCCCGCGCCGAGGTGGACCGCGTCTGGGGCCACACAAAGGCGCCCGGCTACGAGCAGGTGGCCAAACTGCGCTACGTACGCCGGGTGCTGGACGAGTCGCTGCGGCTGTGGCCGACCGCACCCGCCTTCGCCCGGGAGGCCCGCGCGGACACGGTGCTGGACGGAACGCATCCGATGCGGCGCGGTGCCTGGGCGCTGGTGCTCACGGGAATGCTGCACCGCGACCCCGAGGTGTGGGGACCGGAGGCCGAGCGGTTCGACCCGGACCACTTCGACGCGAAGGCCGTGCGGTCCCGGGCCCCGCACACCTTCAAACCGTTCGGGACGGGCGCGCGGGCGTGCATCGGGCGGCAGTTCGCGCTGCACGAGGCGACGCTCGTCCTCGGGCTCCTGCTGCGCCGCTACGAGCTGCTGCCCGAGCCGGACTATCGGCTGCGGGTGACCGAGCGGCTGACACTGATGCCGGAGGGACTGCGGCTGCGCCTGGGCCGGCGGACCACGACCGGCCGGTCCAGTGCGGCACCGGACCACCCGGCACCGGACGACGCAGCACCGGCATCGGCACCGGGCCGGCCGTCCGCCACCGGGGACGCCGGCTCAGGTCCCCGCTGTCCAGTGCACCGGGTGGCTGACTGAACCCGGCAGCCTGGTGCCCGCGCTGCCCCGCGCCGCGGTGAGCTGCGGCTGGGTGAGGAAGAAGGCGCCCGTCAGGTCCGCGTCCGTCAGGTCGGCATCGCGCAGGTCCGCGCCGATCAGGTCGGCGCCCCGCAGGTCCGCGCCGGTGAGGTCGGCGGCGATGAGGTAGGCCCCGCGCAGGTCCGCGCCGCTGAGGTCGGCGCCCCGCAGGCGGGCGCCCATCAGGTCGGCGTTGCGGCGGTTCTTCTTCTTGCCGCGCGTACCGGCCCGCACCAGTTCGCTGGTGCGCAGCAGCAGAACGTTGACCCGCTGCCGGTGCGCGGCCACGTCGAGGGCGGCCAGCTCCTCGGGGGACCCGTCGGTGAGGCGCTCGGTGTCGGTCAGGGCCCGGCGCAGTTCGGCGTGGACGGGGCGGGCGGCGGGCAGGGCCAGGGCCTCGGTCAGGTACCAGAGCAGTTCGTGCAGCTGGCGGACGACCGGGAACACGTCGAAGACTCGGCGGGCGCGATCCGGCGGGCCGGTGCGCCAGTCCTGGCCGCCGAAGGTGACCTGCGAGACCTTCTGACCGGCGCCGAAGCAGTCGTAGACGGTGCAGCCGGTGAACCCGCTCTGCCGCAGCCGCGCGTGGATGCCGCAGCGGTGGTCGTCCCGGAGGTTCGGGCAGGGTTTGCCCGCGTCCTTGTCGAGGGCGAAGTCCGCCGAGCGGGCGAAGGGCAGGGCCACGCAGCACAGGCCGAAGCACCGCTCGCAGTCGCCCCGCAGTTCCTCCTGGCCCGCGGTGGGTTCTCGCCGGTCGGCAGTGGATTCTCGCATGGTGTCGAGCATACGGACCGCCGGAGCGTCGAGGTGCGGGCGGCCCCCGTGCCCCGGGCAGGGTTCCCGTGCTATCGGCCGAAAACCTCGAAGGTCACCGCCGGTTTTCCGCCGAACCGCTCTCCGGCCGCCTCGGCGTACCCGACGAGGAATCGGCGCACGTACGTCTCCGGGTCCTCGTCGGTCAGCGCCTCGATGTACGTGCGGTGTTCGAGCAGGGAGCGGACGGCGCGCTCCAGCCCCGGTGTGGCGTCCACGGCGTGCGTGGGCGAGGAGGAACCGGCGACGGCGACCCAGCGCACACCGTCCCAGGGTTCGAGGCCCCGTTCGGTCAGCTCCGGGAAGATCCACCGGTTGCCGGCGTCGCCCGCCGCGTCGAGCGTGGCGCGGCCGACGGCGACGTGGTCCGGGGTGTTCCAGGCGACGCCGCCCCAGGTGTCCCGGTGGTTGAGGGTGATCACCAGCTCGGGCCGGTGCCTGCGGATCGCGGCGGCGATGTCACGGCGCAGGGCGACGCCGTACTCGACGGCCCCGTCCCGGTGGTCGAGGAACTCCACCTCGCTCACCCCGACGACGGCCGCGCTCGCCCGCTGCTCCCGTTCCCGCAGGGTGCCGCACCGGGTGGGCGCCAGTGTGTCGATGCCCGCCTCGCCCCGGGTCGCGAGGACATAGGCGACCTCGCGACCCTCGTCGGTCCAGGCCGCGACCGCCGCCGAGCAGCCGTACTCCAGGTCGTCCGGGTGGGCGACGACGGCCAGGGCGCGCCGCCAGTCGCCGGGCATGGGCTCCAGTTGAGTGATGGTCGGCTCCGTCATGCCCGCACCCTAGTCCGTGCCGCCGCCGTCCCCCCGGGGAATCGACGCGTCGCCGCTCAGGCCTCGTCGCGGGCGAGCGCGAGCAGCCGGTCCAGGACGCGGGGTCCGCCGGCCCGTACGCCGTCGTGCTCGAACTCGTCGGTGACCCAGGTGCGCAGGCCCCGGATCGTGCGGGCGGTGCTCAGCGCGTGGCCGGTGTCCACGTACATGTCGTCGTGGTAGACGGCCGCGGCGGCCGGGACCTCGTTGCCGGAGAGCCGGGCGGGGTCGTACAGCGGTGTCCAGTCGGTGCGGGCGGCGAGGAGTTCGGCGGTCTCGCGCAGCGGGCGCAGCGCCGGGTCGCAGTCGAACATCCAGGGGTGGATGGACTCGCCGGTGAACATCAGCGGTTCGTCGCCGGCGAGGGCCTTCGCGGCGTCGAAGCGCGGGAACTCGGCGCGGACCCGCTCGGCGGACCAGTTCGTCGGGCGCGCGTCCTGGCCGTAGATGGCCTCGTGAACGAGGGCGTAGAGCGGGTGGCCGGCGTACGACAGCAGGCTCTGCGCCTGCTCCTGGAACGCGTCGGACAGCTCGTGCCCCCCTGGGGTGCGGACGAAGGCGTCCTCCAGAAGGAAGTGCAGGCGGTGGCTGCCCTCGCCACCGCCGAGGAGGATGCCGAGGGACTGGAAGGCCTCGGTGGTGAGCCGGTAGCCGTTCGGCAGGACGACGTCGTGGGTGAGCAGGTGGTCGGCGATGCGGCGGGCGCGCTCGACGTCCTGCGGGTAGCGGGCGTAGTGCGCGGCGACCTTGCGCTCGATGCGCGGGTAGGCGGCCCGGTAGACGTCGTCGGCGTGGGCGTCCAGGGAGGGCAGGCCGCCGGTGATCAGGGCGGTGCTCAGGCCCTCGGGGGCCAGCGACAGGTAGGCGACGGTGCAGAAGCCGCCGAAGCTCTGACCGAGGACGGCCCAGGGGGCGCCGCCGGTGACCTGGGGGCGGATCGTCTCGCAGTCGCGGACGATGGCGTCGGCGCGGAAGTGGGTGAGGTAGTCGGCCTGCTCGGCGGGGCCGCCGCGCAGCGGAAGCGTCTGGCGGCTGGCGGGCGTGGAGGCGCCGGTGCCGCGCTGGTCGAGGAGGAGTACGCGGTACTCCTTCAGGGCGCGGCCGAACCAGGCGGGGCGGCCGATGAAACGGTTCGCCCCGAAGCCGGGTCCGCCCTGGAGGTAGACCAGCCACGGCAGGTCCTGGTGTGCCTTGTCGCTCGCGACGGCCTCACGGGCGTACAGCTCGATCGTCTCACCGGAGGGGTTCGCGTGGTCGAGGGGCACGGTGAAACGGCGGTCGGTGAGGACGACGCCGGGCTGACGGTAGCTGAGACGCAACGGGGCTCCCGGGACGGATGGATCGCACGGACGGGTCGTACGGACAGGTCGTACGGACGGGTCGTACGGACAGGTCGTACGGACGGGTCGTACGGACGGATTCTTTCGGCCGTGTCCCAGTTCAGCACATGGTTCTGCGGTCGCCGACCCCCGGGATCACGAAATCGTGCTGAACGACGGGTCAGCGTGCGGCGAGGCTGGATCGCCGTACCACCAGTTCGGGCTGGAGCACGACCCGCCGGTGCGGGTGGACCCGGTCCGAACCCTCCAGCTCCGTCTCCTCCAGGAGCAGCCCGGCGGCCATGGCGCCCATGGTCACCGCGGGCTGGCGCACGGAGGTCAGCGGGACCGCCGCGGCGGCGGCGAACTCGATGTCGTCGTAACCGACGATCGCGAGGTCCCCGGGGACGTCGACCCCGGCCGCGTACAGGGCCTGCAGGACGCCGAGAGCGAGCAGGTCGTTGGCGCAGAAGACGGCGGTGGGCCGGTCGGCGAGACCGAGGAGGCGGGCGCCGGCGTCCCGGCCCGCGGCGACGTCGAGGCGTTCGGTGGGCAGTTCACGCAGCGCGTCGGGGCCCAGCCCGGCCTCGGCGAGCGCCCGCAGGGCGCCGGTACGGCGGTCGCGCACCTGGTTGAGACCGGGCGGGCCGCTGACGTAGGCGATGGATCGGTGTCCGGCGTGCACCAGGTGACGCACCGCCAGGGCGCCGCCCGCGATGTCGTCGACGGAGACCGAGCACTCGGTGGTGCCCTCGGCGACCCGGTCGACCAGCACGAAGGGGATGTTGTGGCGCCGGAAGCCCTCGATGTTGCGGCCGGTGGCGTCGGCCGGGGTCAGCAGGACGCCCCGGACCCGCTGCTCGGCGAAGAGCGAGAGGTATTCGGCCTCCTCGCCGGGGTCCTGGGCGCTGTTGCAGACCATCACGCCGAGCCCGGCGTCGCGCGCCGCCCGCTCGGCGCCGCGCGCGACGTCGACGAAGAAGGGGTTGCCCATGTCCAGGACGAGCAGGCCCATGATCCGGCTGCGGCCGGCCCGCAGCTGGCGCGCGGACTCGCTGCGGACGTAGCCGAGCCGGTCGATCACGGCCTGCACGCGCGCGCGGGTCCCCGTCGCGACGGTGTCGGGGCGGTTGATGACGTTGGAGACCGTGCCCACGGAGACTCCGGCGGCGCGGGCGACATCCTTGATACCCACCGAATGGGCCATCGGGCAGGGACCTCCAGGGTCGGACCGGAAAACTACGCACCAGGGACGCGGGGGCGGCCGGAGGGCCTTCACATTACCCGCGCCGCCGTGGGAGGACCTCCGTCAGGGGCGGGCGGCCGAGGCCCGACTCGCCGACCGTGGTCTCCCCCTGCCTCGATATGCCGACTACCCTGCGCTTCATCCGATGATCACGCTGTTCGGGGTGATCGTGCGAGCTGATCGACCACAAGGAGCCGCGATGCGTGTCGCCCTGTTCCTGACCTGCGTCAACGACACGCTCTATCCGGACACCGGCCGTGCCGTGGTGAGGCTGCTGACCAGACTGGGCGTCGACGTCGACTTCCCGATGGCCCAGACCTGCTGTGGTCAGGCGCACTACAACACGGGGTACCGGCACGAGGCGGAGCCGCCGGCCCGGCACTTCGCCGACGTCTTCGCACCCTACGACGCGGTCGTGACGCCGTCGGGCTCGTGCGGCGCGATGGTGCGGGAGCTGTATCCGCGTATGGGCGAACGGGCGCGGGCCGAGGGACGCGGGGACAACCTCGCGGCGACCCTGGCACCGGTGGTGCCGAAGACGTACGAGCTCACGGAGTTCCTCGTGGACGTGCTGGGGGTGACGGACGTGGGGGCGTACTACCCGCACACCGTGACGTACCACCCGACCTGCCACGGGCTGCGGAGCCTGGGCCTCGGTGACCGGCCCCGGCGGCTGCTGGAGGCGGTGAAGGGGCTGGAGCTGGTCGAGTTGCCCGGCGCGGAGGAGTGCTGCGGCTTCGGCGGCACCTTCGCCGTGAAGAACGCCGACGTCTCGGCGGCGATGGGCGTGGACAAGGTGCGCAACGCCGAGTCCACCGGCGCCGATGTGCTGTGCGCGGCCGACAACTCCTGCCTGATGCACATCGGTGGGACCATGACACGGCTGCGGACCGGCATGCGGCCGGTGCACATCGCGGAGATCCTGGCGGGCACGGAGGAGGCGGCGACCGTATGAGCGGGACGTATCTGGGGATGCCGGCGTTCCCCGCCTTTCCGGAGGCGGCACGCGAGGCCGTGCACAACCCGACGCTGCGCGGGAATCTGCGCCACGCCACGCACACCATCCGGGAGAAGCGGGCCCGCGCGGTCGCGGAGCTGGACGACTGGGCACAGCTGCGCGAGGCCGGGAAGCAGATCAAGGACCACACGCTGCGCCATCTCGACCAATACCTGGTCCAGGTGGAGGAGGCGGTCACGGCGGCGGGCGGGACCGTGCACTGGGCCGCCGACGCCGAGGAGGCCAACCGGATCGTCGCCCGGCTGGTCAAGGAGACCGGCGAGCGGGAAGTCGTGAAGGTCAAGTCGATGGCGACGCAGGAGATCGGCCTCAACGAGGCTCTCGAGGCGGAGGGCATCCACGCCTACGAGACCGATCTCGCCGAACTGATCGTTCAGCTGGGCAAGGACCGGCCGTCGCACATCCTGGTGCCGGCGATCCACCGCAATCGCGGTGAGATCCGGGACATCTTCCGCTCGGAGATGGGCGAGTGGGGCCGCCCGGCGCCGGACGACCTGACCGACACGCCCGCCCACCTCGCCGAGGCGGCCCGGCTGCACCTGCGGGAGAAGTTCCTCCGCGCCAAGGTCGGCATCTCCGGCGCCAACTTCGTCGTCGCCGAGACCGGCACACTGGTCGTCGTCGAGTCCGAGGGCAACGGCCGGATGTGCCTGACCCTGCCCGAGACCCTGATCTCCGTCGTCGGCATCGAGAAGATCGTGCCGAGGTGGCAGGACCTGGAGGTCTTCCTGCAGACCCTCCCCCGCTCCTCGACGGCCGAGCGCATGAATCCGTACACGTCCATGTGGACCGGCACCACCGACGAGGACGGCCCGCGGGTCTTCCATCTGGTCCTGCTGGACAACGGCCGCACCGACACCCTCGCCGACGAGGTCGGCCGCCAGGCCCTGCGCTGCATCCGCTGCTCGGCGTGCCTGAACGTCTGCCCCGTCTACGAGCGGGCGGGGGGTCACGCCTACGGCTCGGTGTATCCGGGCCCGATCGGCGCCATCCTCAGCCCCCAGCTCAGGGGCACGGGAAGCGAGGTCGACGCCTCCCTGCCGTACGCGTCCTCGCTCTGCGGCGCCTGCTACGAGGTGTGCCCGGTCGCCATCGACATCCCCGAAGTCCTGGTGCACCTGCGGGAGCGGGTGGTGCAGGGCGGGCCGGCCGTCCGGCAGGGCAACAGGGTCGTCCTGCGCCCGGCGAAGGGGCATGCCGCCGAGCGGGCGGCGATGCGGGCGGCACAGTGGGCGTTCACGCGCCCGGGCGCCCTGCGGACCGGCCAGCGGCTGGCGTCGCGCACCCGTCGCCTGCACCCACGCACCCTCCCGGGACCGGGGCGGGCGTGGAGCGGCAGCCGGGACCTTCCGGAGGTGCCCGCGGAGCCGTTCCGGGACTGGTGGCAGCGCACGCGCGGTGGAAAGGACGGGGCGAAGTGAACAGCGGCGGCAGCAGGGAACGCGTTCTCGGCCGCGTGCGGCGGGCACTCGCGGACGTGCCGCACGACGACCCGCCGTACGAGCGCGCCGTCGCGCGGGACTACGCGCGCGAGCACGGGCGGCGGACCGTCGCGGAGACGGTGGAACTGCTCGCCGAGAACCTGGCGGAGTACCGGGCGATCGTGCACCGGTGCGCGGACGGGGAGTTGCCCGGACTGCTGGCGCGGCTGCTGGCCTCGCACGGCTCGCGGAGCGTGGTGGTGCCGCCCGGGTTGCCGGCGGAATGGCTGGGCGCCGTCGACGCGACCCGGGTGCACGACGTGGCGGCGAGCACCCCGCAGGAACTCGACCGGGTCGACAGCGTGGTCACGGGCTGCGCCGTCGCCGTCGCCGAGACCGGGACGATCGTCCTGGACGGCTCCTCCGGCCAGGGCCGCCGCCGCATCACCCTCGTCCCCGACCACCACATCTGCGTCGTACGGGTGCCGGACCAGGTGGTCTCCGCAGTGTCCCAGGCCCTCGGACGTCTGGATCCGACGCGCCCGTCGACCTGGATCTCCGGTCCTTCGGCGACCAGTGACATCGAACTGGACAGGGTCGAGGGGGTGCACGGTCCGCGCACCCTGGAGGTGGTGCTGGTGGGCAGGTGAAGCGGGGCATCACCACGCCGTGGCCGTCGAGGGCGATGGAGCGGGGTTCGGCGAGCCGGGCTGTTCCGCCGGGCATGGCGGTCGACGTGGGGCACGCGGCCCGGGGTGTCACTGGGTACACCCCCCGATACGGGCTCTGCGCCCAGTGTGGCGCCGCCCCCGGCTCCGTAGCGTCGTCGGCGAGGCACCGCACAGGGCGTGCCGCACGGAAGGTGATGACGATGTTTCGCTCCGGCGCACGAGACGATCACGACCGGGGCCCCGCCCCCGAGGCCCTCCGGCTCGTCAAGGTGACCAGGACCTACGGCACCGCGGAGAACGCCGTGACCGCCCTGGACGGCGTGACACTGAGCCTGGGGCGCGGCACGTTCACCGCGGTGATGGGGCCGTCGGGCTCGGGCAAGTCCACGCTGCTGCAGTGCGCGGCGGGTCTGGACCGGCCGGACAGCGGCGTCGTGTGCGTGGACGGCAAGGAGCTGACGGGGGGCGGCGAGGCGGAGCTGACGAGGTTCCGGCGCGGCCGGGTCGGGTTCGTGTTCCAGCAGTACAACCTGCTGGAGACTCTGACGGTCGCGCAGAACACGGTGCTGCCGCTGAAGCTCGCCGGGCGCCGTGTCGACCGGAAGCGGGCCCGGGAGATCCTCACCACGGTGGGTCTCGGTGACCGGCTCGGTCACCGTCCCGACCAGCTCTCCGGCGGTCAGCGGCAGCGGGTGGCGATCGCCCGCGCCCTGGTCACCGAGCCCCGTGTGATCTTCGCGGACGAGCCCACGGGCGCGCTCGACACGCACAGCGCGCGGCAGGTGATGCTGCTGCTGCAAGAGGCGGTGCGGGTACACGGCCGGACCGTGGTGATGGTGACGCACGACCCGGTGGCCGCCTCGTACGCCGACTCGGTCGTCTTCCTCGCCGACGGACGGCTGGCGAGGCGGATGGACGCCCCCACCCCGGACGCGGTCGCGGAGCGGCTGGCGCACCTGGGCGACGACGTTCCGGCGGGGGTGTGAGCGATGTTCGTACTGGCCCTGCGGTCGATCCGGCGACGCCCCGGACGGTTCCTCGCGACACTGCTGTCCGCCTTCCTGGGCGCGGCGGTCATCATGGTGTTCAACTCGATGCACGACACGGCCGGACAGGACGGCGTGGACTCGGTCAGCGCGGACACGCTGGGCACCGCGGCGGGGGTCGTGGGTGGTTACGGGACCTTGCTGGTGTTCTTCGCGGTGGCCTCCACGCTGACGGTCAACGTGCGTCAGCGCAGCGCCGAAATGGAGTTGCTGCGCTGCTCGGGCGCGACCCCCGCCCAGATCGGGCGGATGGTCGTGGGTGAGGCGGTGGCCGTGGCCGTGGTGGGCGCCGTGCTGGCGATCGGTCCCGCGACGCTCGGTGGGCGGGCGCTCCTTGACATGTTCCAGGACGGCGGCCAGGTGGCGCGCTCCGTCGAGTACTCTTTCGGCCCGATCGGGCTGATGAGCGGTGTGGGCATCACCCTGCTCGCGTCGGCGGGCGCCGCGTTCCTGGCCGTGCGGCGCCTGACGCGGGGCAGCCGGGAGCGTGCCGGGGCCAAGCGGTGGCTGGCGTACGCCGCGTTGGCCACCGGTGCCGCGGGTGCCTGTGCCACCTTCCTGTTCTCGGCGACGGACGAGGCGCTGATGGCGCCGCCGGCCTACGGGGCGATCCTGCTGGCGGTGGGCCTCGCGCTGCTGGCGCCGCGGCTGCTGAAGAGTGTGCTGAACCGGCTGCCGCTGAACGGCGCGAGCGGCTGGCTGGCCGTGCGCAACCTGCGCGAGCGTGCCGATCACCTCGCCGGGATCCTGGTGTCCCTGATCCTGTTCACGGCGGTGTCGACGGCGACGGTCACCATGCAGGCGGTGGAGAGCGACGCGGTGAAGGCCTCCGGCCTGGTCAAGTCGGTCGACGCGAAGAACCTGGAGACGCTCAACCTCACGGTGGTCGGCATCGTCGCGGTGTTCGTCTGCGTGATGCTGGTCAACTCGCTGTACGCGGCGACGACGTACCGCTCCCGTGAGTTCGGGCAGCAGCGGCTGGCGGGGGCGACGCCCGGGCAGGTGCTGGGCATGGTCGGTGCCGAGGGCGTGATCCTGACGGTGACCGGGGTGTTCTTCGGCACGGTGGCCGCGCTGGCGGGGTTGGTGCCGTTCACGGTCGTGCGTACCGACGCGGTGCTGCCCGACCAGTTCCCCGGCGTTTGGCTCACGATGGTGGCGGTGTCGGCGGCGGTGACGCTGGGGACGAGCCTGGGAACGGCCCGGCGGGTGCTGCGTACGCCGGCGGTCGGGGCGGTGGCTCTGGCCGCATGAGCCGGGAACCGCGAGAGGGGGTGGCCGTCGCGACGGCCACCCCCTCTCGCGGTTCCCGGCTGTTCGCCGACCCGCCGGACCCGTCCTGGTCCGCCTTGGCGTACTCCTTGGCCATACCTCCGGCGAAGTCGTACACCACGCACTGTTCGTCGCCCACCACCCAGGCGTCGTGACCGGGCGAGCAGACGAACACGTCGCCGGGGCCCACCTCGCTCTCGGCTCCGTCGTCCATGTGGACGCGCATGCGTCCCTGGGCCACGTAGCAGTTGTGGTGGTTCATGCAGCTGACGGTGGGATCTCAGCGCGGCGCGCCGCACAGGCGGGCGAATCGGGCGGCGTCCACGTTGCCGCCGGAGAGGATCACGCCGACGCGGCGGGGCAGCGGGCCGGCGCGGCCGGTGAGGAGGGCGGCCAGCGGGGTGGCGCCACTCGGTTCGAGGACGGTCTTCAGCCGCTCGAAGGCGAACCGCATCGCGTCCCGGATCTCGTCGTCACCGACGAGCACGACCCCGTCGAGCAGCCGCCGGTTGAGGGAGAATGTCAGCTCGCCGGGAGTGGGCAGGGCCTGGCCGTCGGCGATGGTGTGCGGGACCGGGACGGTGACCCGCCGGCCCGCCTCCAGGGAGCGCCGGGTGTCGTCACCGGCCTCGGGTTCGACGCCGATGACGCTGGTGCCGACGTGCAGGCCCTTGACCGCCGTCGCGCTCCCGGCGATCAGTCCGCCGCCGCCCACCGGTGCGATCAGCGCGTCCAGTGGTCCGGTCTCCTCGACGAGTTCGAGGGCGGCCGTGCCCTGTCCTGCGATGACGTGCGGGTGCTCGTAGGGCGGGATGAGGCTCAGCCCGCGTTCCGCCGCGAGGGCCTCGGCGAGGGCGACGCGGTCGCCGGTGTAGCGGTCGTAGGTGACGATCTCGGCGCCGTAGCCGGCCGTGGCGTCCCGTTTGGAGGGCGGCGCGTCCTCGGGCATGACGATCACCGCGGTGGTGCCCAGTTCGCGCGCGGCGAGGGCGACCGCCTGGGCGTGGTTTCCCGAGGAGTAGGCGGCGATGCCGCGGGAGAGCCGCTCCGGCGTGAGGCGGGAGGCCGCGTTGTAGGCGCCGCGGAACTTGAAGGCGCCCACCCGCTGGTGGTTCTCGCACTTGAGGAAGACCTCGGCGCCGACGAGGGCGTCCAGGGTGCGCGAGCGCAGCACCGGGGTGCGGTGCGCGACGCCCGCCAGGCGGGCCGCGGCGGAACGGACGTCGTCGAGGGTGACCGGCGGGATGGTGGTCGTCACGCGTGTCCTCCAGCGGGGTCGGGGTCGGGGTCGGGGTAGGCGGCCGGGCCGGTCGCGGCGCGGGCCCGGGAGAGGTAGTTGTAGGCCGAGGCCCGGGAGATACCGAGCCGGGCGGCGACCTGCTCGACCGATCGGCGTACGGCGAACACTCCGCGTCCGTCCAGGTCGCGGAAGAGCTCCAGGCGCTGTGCGCGGTCCAGTGCCGCCCAGCTCCGGTCCCGCAGCGGGTGGGCGTCCAGGACCGCGTCGACCACCGCGTCGATGTCGTCGCCGAAGGTGGTCGCCGGTGCGTCGGCGGGGGCGCCCGCGGCGCCGGCGAGGGCACCGAGCAGGGCCTGGGCCCGGTCGACGGCGGTGACGTCCAGGTTGACGCACAGGGCGCCGAACACCGCGCCGGTGGAGTCGCGCAGCACCATGGTGGAGGACTTCAGCAGGGTGCCGCCGCCCGTCCGCGTGACGTGGTTCAGCTCGTCCCGCGCCTCGTCGCCGCGGGCCAACACGCGCATGCCGATCTCACTCATCGCGCCGCCCACCGTGCGCCCGGTCAGCGACCCCGCGACGGCCACGACCGACCGCTCGGGGCGGCGGTAGTCGTGCAGGACCACCTCGCAGACCGGGCCGAACGTCGCCGCGATCCCGTCCACGACGGGGCGCAGCGCGGCGAGGACGGCGTCCCGTTCGGCGTCCGGGGCCGTTTCACTCACCGGATTTCTCCCTACTGGAATCACCACCGGGCCGAGACTACACGTCCAATGGCTGGACTGACAGTCCAAGTGCGCCGAGTCCAGCCCGTCCTCTGTTTGACATTGTCATCTCATCTGATCATGCTTCTACTAATGAATTAACGAAAGCATGGAAGGTGACGTGGTCGAGTACCGGATCGATCGGCAGAGCGGCATCCCCGCCTACGTGCAGATCGTGCGGCAGACCGAGCAGGCACTCCGCATGGGTGTGCTGCGGGTCGGGGACAGACTCCCGACGGCCAGGGAGGTCGTCGCCGCCACCGCCATCAACCCCAACACCGTGTTCAGGGCCTACCGCGACATGGAGCAGGCGGGCCTGGTCCGGTCGCGGCGCGGGCTCGGCACCTTCGTGACGCGGTCGCTGGCGCGGCCCGGCGCGGAGGAGGACTCGCCCCTGCGTACGGACCTCACCGAGTGGGTCGCACGGGCCCGGTCGGCCGGACTGGAGCGGGACGACGTGCTCGCCCTGGTCACTGCGGCTCTAAACCAGCACGAACACGAGCACGAGCCGCACGAGCGACACGAGCAGCACGAGCGACACGAGAACGACCCGGACGACCGGGGACGGAAACAGGAGGACGCATGACCGGGCCAGACGAGCCCGCCGCGCTGCACGCCACGGACCTCGGGTTCCGCTACCGGGCACGCGGCGACCGGGCCCTGCGGGACTGCGGGTTCACCGTGCCCCGCGGCCGTATCACCGCCCTGGTCGGCCGCAACGGCGCGGGCAAGAGCACGCTGCTGCACCTGGCCGGCGGACTGCTGCGGCCCACGCACGGCGAGATCCGGGTGCTGGACACCACCCCGGGTACGGCCGCGGCGCGCACCCGGGTCGCCCTGCTCACCCAGGACAGGCCGCTCTACCCCCGTTTCACCGTGGCCGACACCCTGCGCATGGGCGGCAAGCTGAACTCCGTGTGGGACCACCCGGCAGCCGAGCGGGTCGTACGGGAGGGCGGCATCGCACCGACCGCCCGCGTGGGCGAGCTGTCCCCCGGGCAGCGGACTCGGGTGGCGCTCGCCCTGGCCCTCGGCAAGCGGCCGGAACTCCTGCTGCTGGACGAGCCGCTCGCCGACCTCGACCCGGTGGTGCGCGGCGAGATCATGGCGACGCTGATGACCGAGGCGGCGGAGCGCGAGGTGAGCATCGTGCTGTCCTCGCACGTCCTGCCCGACCTGGAGCAGACCTGCGACTGGGTGCTGCTGCTGCGGGCCGGGCGGGTGGAGCTGAGCGAGGACGCCGACGCGCTCCGCGAGAGCCACACCCTGGTCAGCGGACATGTCGACCAGACGTCGGCGCTGCGGGAGCACACCGTGGTGCACCGCCGTACGCAAGGACGGCAGCTGACCGCCCTCGTACGGCCGCGTGGCCCGCTCCGCGGGGACTGGCACGCCGAACGGCCCGGCCTGGAGGAGATCCTGCTCGGCCACCTCCGGTCCGGTGCCGACAGCAGCCCCGGCGTCGGCAGCGCTCCCGGTGCCGACAGCACGAAGGAGGCGGCGGCGTGAGGGGCACGCTGTGGCTGGCCTGGCGCCAGCAGCGGGCACTGGTCGTCTGCGGCGCCGTGGTCCTCGTGGCCGCCGCCGCGCTCGCCGCGTACTTCCGTTCCGGCATGCTCGACGACCTGCGCAGCGGGCTGTTCGACCACTGCGGCCCCGGACCGCTGTACTGCGGCCGGCCCGAGGACGGGCTGCCCCAGTTCCTGGACGTCGAACCGCTCAGGCTGCTCGGCGCGCTCAACATCGCGCTGCCCACCCTGATCGGCATGTTCTGGGGCGCGCCGCTGCTGGGTCGCGACCGGGAACTGGGCACCCACCGGATGGTCCTGACCCAGGGCGTCGGCCGCGCCCAGTGGTTCGCGTCCCGGTTCGCACTCGCCGCGGCGGGCACCGTGGCACTCTCCGGGAGCCTGGCCCTGCTGTTCCGCTGGTGGTGGGAACCCGCCGCCAACCGCAGCTACGGCGTCTTCTGGTACGAGGCCTCCGCACTGACCGGCTCCGGCCCCGCCACCGTCGCCGCCGCGCTGTCCGGCCTGGCCGTCGGCACCCTCGCCGGGCTGCTGACCCGCCGGGTACTGTCCGCGATGGCCTGGACGCTGCTGGTCACGGCGGCGGTGACGGTTCTGGTGCAGTGGACGCACCGGGCCCGCCTGCTGGTCCCGCCGCACCGGTACGTCAGCGACGGATGGCAGCCCAAGCCGCCGATGGGCGACAAGTGGTCCACCGGGCACTACGGCATGGTCACGGCGTCCGGCCGCCACGAGGACGCCCTGAACTGCCCCCACCCGTCCGGCCGCGAGCTGATGGAGTGCATGTCCCAGCACGGCTACGTCGCCCGCTTCTACGAGGCGAACCCGGCCGGCGACTACTGGACGTTCCAGTGGTCGGACACGGCCCTCCTCGGCGGCCTCGCCCTCGCACTCACCGCCGTGACGGTCCTGTTGCTCCGCCGCCGGGTCTGACACCGTCTCCCGCATCCTCCTCACACCGTCGTCCCAGCCCCCTCACGCACGGAGGTCGACCGCCCATGCCCAAGGACGCCAAGTCCCCGAAGAAACTGCGCAACAACCGCGCCGCGCTCACCCACAAGGTCGGGTACGCGCTGCGCCACCCCGAACGCGTCGGCCCCTATGTCCGCCGGGCCGGCCGGGACGCGTGGCTGCGGATCAAGCATCCGGACCATGTCGGCTACTACCGGGCCGTGATGGCCTCCGACACCCGACGCAACCCCGAGGCCGCGGTGGGCAGCCAGACCCACGACCGCTGGCTGGCGCTGGGGCAGATGCAGTTCGAGTACCTGGTCGAGCACGGGCTGCGCCCCGAGCACCGCATGCTCGACATCGGCTGCGGCAACCTGCGCGGCGGCTGGCGCTTCATCGACCACCTCGACACCGGCCACTACTACGGCATCGACATCTCGCCGGACATACTGATCGCCGCCAAGAGGACCCTGAGCGAGCACGGGCTCCAGGCCAAGCTCCCCCACCTGACCCTCACCGGAGACCTGAGGCTGGAGTTCCTGCCCGACGACCACTTCGACGTCATCCACGCGCACAGCGTCTTCTCGCACTCGCCGCTGAGCGTCATCGAGGAGTGCCTCGTCCACGTCGGCCGCGTCCTGACCGCCACCGGGTTCTTCGACTTCACCTTCGACCGCACCGAGGGCACCGAACACCAGGTGCTCCGCGAGGACTTCTACTACCGCACCGACACCCTGCTCGCGCTGGCCCGCAGGCACGGGCTGCACGCGCGGTTCATGGAGGACTGGGAGAAGCGGCCGCACGGCCAGTCGAAGATCCGCGTCAGCCGTTCGCCGCTGCCGTCGTAGACGGCGGACCGGGCGGTGGCGACACCCCGGGGCCGGACCGTGCGTCCGGCCCCCTACGGGCGCGGATCGGTGCGCCGCCAGCCGGACCGGGCGTCCGCGCCCCGGCGGCCGGCCGCGGCGGCGCAGCGGGTGCACACCCGGCGTACGGCGTCGGCCGCGCCGCCGGACTCGGGCAGCACGTCGGTCCAGGTGACGGCCGGGAACCGGGACAGCTGCGAGCGGTGGAGCGACAGGCCGCACACGGTCTGGTTCATGCCCTGCTCCCACGCGTGCACCTCGCCGGCCGGCAGCCAGCGGTTGTCGTCCTCGTCCCACCAGCGACCGGAGGCCGCCACTTCGTAGCGTCGTGTCCTCGCCATCGGCTCCGCCCGCCGCCTTCCTCTCCCGCGTCCCCCTCCCCCGCTCCTCCGGCCCCCTGAGCCTCGTCCGTCCCGGGTGCCCCACTGAGGAGACGCCCACACGCCCGTACCTCCTCCACGCACCTCGGCACGTACCTCCTCCACGCACCTCGTCGCGTACCTCCTGCTCGTACCTCCTCCTGTGTGATCACTCCGCAAGTCCTGCAGATTTCGGCTGTTTTGTCTGCTTAGCATGCGGGGTCCGCGCATCGCGGGTCGGCGCCACCGCGCGACGGGACCCGGGCACGGACGGCGCACCCCGGCTCGCCCCGCCGCGAGTACCCCGTGTCGGCGTGCGTGGGGCGACCGCCCGGGGCCCACCCGGTTCCCCGTGCCGTTCGCCCATGGACCGCCCGCCCCGTACGAGAGGACAGCAGATGGCGCCCACGGGCCGTCACAGCTCACTGGCCGAGCACGCCTTCTCCCCGCACGACGCCGTGCTGGGCGCCGCCGCACGGCACCTCGGCCGCCGGCGTTTCCTCACCGTCACCGCGGCCGCCGCCGCGCTCGCCTTCTCCACCAACCTGCCGGCTCGCGGCGCGGTCGCCGCGCCCCTGCGGGCCGCGCGGATCAGCAGCGACCCGTTCACCCTCGGCGTCGCCTCCGGCGATCCCCTGCCGGACTCGGTACTGCTGTGGACCAGGCTGGCGCCGGAGCCGTTCCTGGAGGACGGAGGGATGGGCACGGAGCGGGTCACGGTCGAGTGGGAGGTGGCCCTCGACGAGTACTTCGCGGTCGTCCTCTTCCGGGGCACCGCCGAGGCACACGCCGAGTACGCGCACAGCGTGCACGTCGACGTTCAGGGTCTGACACCGGGCTCGGTGTACTACTACCGCTTCCGTACCGGTACCTGGATCAGTCCGACGGGCCGCACCCGCACCGCGCCGCCGGCCGGCAGCGCGGCCTCGTCGCTGAGACTGGCGGCCGTCGCCTGCCAGGCCTACCAGGACGGCTACTACACGGTGCACCGGCACCTCGCCGAGGACGACGTCGACGTGGTCTTCCACCTCGGCGACTACCTGTACGAGTACGCGGTGAACCCGGCCGGCGGAGAGCGCCGCTACACCGACATCACGCTGCCCGACGTGTTCAACCGCGAGACCATGACCCTCGCGGACTACCGCATGCGCTACGCGCTCTACAAGAGCGACGAGGACCTGCGGGCCGCGCACGCCGCACACCCGTTCGTCGTCACCTGGGACGACCACGAGACCGAGAACAACTACGCCGACAGCATCCCGGAGAACGACATCCCGCCGGACCAGTTCCTGCTGCGACGGGCGTCCGCCTACCGCGCGTACTGGGAGAACCAGCCCCTGCGCGCCGCCCAGCTGCCCCAAGGGCCCGACGCGCAGCTGTACCGCCGGCTGCACTGGGGCACGCTCGCCCAGTTCGATGTCCTCGACACCCGCCAGTACCGCTCCGACCAGGCGTACGACGACCGGCCGCACGCCCCCGGACCCGAGTCGGACGACCCGGCGCGCACCATCACCGGCGCCGCGCAGGAGCAGTGGCTGCTCGACGGCTGGCAGAGCTCGGCCGCGCTGTGGAACGTGATGCCCCAGCAGGTCTGCTTCTCCCAGCGCAAGTTCGACGTGACCGCCGACGCCGCACTGTCCATGGACGCCTGGGACGGCTACCGCGCCTCACGCGAGAGGGTCGTCGCCGGTGCGAAGTCGGCCGGGGTCGACAACTGGCTGATCCTCACCGGCGACGTGCACGTGGGCTACGCCCTCGACGTCAAGGACGACTTCGACGACCCCGCGTCCGCCACCGTCGGCACGGAGATCACCTGCACCTCGGTGGCCAGCGGCCGGGACGGCGTGGAGCAGCCCGCCAACTGGGACCTGTACATGCGGGCCAACCCGCACATGAGGTTCTACAACGGCAGACGCGGCTACGTCCGGGTCGGACTCGACCGCCAGGCCGCCCGCCTCGACTTCCGGACGGTCTCCGCCGTCAGCACGCCCGGCGCTCCGATCACCACGGCCGCGTCCTTCGTCACCGAGGCGGGCGCCCCGGGGTTGAAACCCGCCTGAACCCGGCCCGAAAGCGCGTTCGCGTACTGCACTTGGCACCCACCGCGTCCCCCATAGCGCGAAAGACGCCCGGCTCCGGCGTCGCCGCCCGGCTTTCCGGCAAGGACTGTGACTTCGCCGCTTCGCACCGTGATCCACGGTCATCCACCGATCCCCGCTGTCTCGCACAGCCCTCGAAGGAGGCACATCGCATGGTCGGCAGACATGCCGCGCGCAGCCGCCGCGCCGCCCTGACCGCGCTCGGCGCCCTGGTCCTGACCGCACTTCCCTCGGCCGCGTCGGCCGCGCCCCCGCCCGCCCCGGAGCCGCAGCAGCCCGTCGCCGCCCGGACGCTCGGCGCCGACAAGCCGTCGGCGGACGTACTGCGCGCGATGGAGCGCGACCTGAAGCTGACGCCGCGGCAGGCGGCGGCCCGGCTGGTCAACGAGGCGGAGGCGGGCACCCGGGCGGGCATGCTGCGCAACACGCTGGGCGACCGCTTCGCCGGGGCCTGGGTGAGCGGCGCGGCCTCCGCCGAGCTGACCGTCGCCACCACCGACGCCGCGGACACCGCCGCCATCGAGGCGCAGGGCGCCAAGGCGGCGGTCGTCGAGAAGGGGCTGAGCGAACTCCGCGCGGTCAAGGAGAGACTGGACGCCGCCGCCGTCCGTACGCAGACCGCCGAGACACCGGTCTGGTACGTCGACGTGCGGACCAACCGGGTCGTGGTCCAGGCCACCAGCCGGTCGGCCGCGTCGGCCTTCGTCGAGGCGGCGGGGGTCGAGGGCCAGGACGTGGGCGTCCGCGTCTCGCAGGACCGGCCGAGGGTGCTGGAGGACCTCGTCGGCGGCGACCCCTACTACATCAACGACGTTGCCCGCTGCTCGGTCGGGTTCTCCGTCACCAAGGACGATCAGCAGGGCTTCGCCACGGCCGGTCACTGCGGTGACCCGGGCGACACCACCACCGGGTTCAACGAGGCGGACCAGGGCGCCTTCGAGGCCTCGACCTTCCCCGGCAAGGACATGGCCTGGGTGGGGGTCAACGCCGACTGGACCGTCACCCCCGACGTCAGGGCGCAGGACGGCCGGACGGTGCGGGTCGCCGGCTCGGTCGAGGCGCTCGTGGGTGCCTCCGTGTGCCGTTCCGGCTCCACCACCGGATGGCGCTGCGGTGTGATCCGGCAGCACGACACGAGTGTCAGCTACCCGGACGGCATCGTCGACGGGGTGACCGAGACGACGGCGTGCGCCGAAGGCGGGGACTCCGGCGGCCCCTTCGTCGCGGGCACCCAGGCGCAGGGCACCACGTCCGGCGGCACCGGTGACTGCACGAGGGGCGGGACCACCTTCTATCAGCCGATCAACCCGCTGCTCAGCGACTTCGGCCTCACCCTGACGACCACCTCCGCCTCGACGGGAACGCCCGCGCCGCAGGACAACGCGGCGGCCGACGCGTGGGCCGCGGGCCGGGTCTACGAGGTCGGGGCCACGGTGTCCCACGCCGGCCTGCGGTACCGGTGCCTGCAGAACCACCAGGCGCAGAGTGTCTGGTCGCCGGAGAACACGCCTGCCCTGTGGCAGCGTGTCTGATCTGATGGACGGTGAGCCGCCGCACCGCGGCTCACGCGCGCGGGGCCCGCTGCCGACGGCGGCCCCGCGCCTTCGCGCCTTCGCGCCTTCGTCATTCGGTCATTCGTTCGTTCGGTCGTTCGGTCGTTCCTCGGCGAGGAACGCGTAGGCGGCGGCCATGAACGGGTCGCGGGCGCGGAAGCGCCGGGTGCACACCGCGGCCAGCGCCGTGCCGGTGTCCGGCCGGAACCCCAGGAACGCCTGCTGGCCGAGGGTGGCACCGCTGTGGAAGTACATCGGCCCGCCGTCGGTGGGGTGCCGGAACCACGCCACCGTGTGCACGTGCCGGTGCCCCGCCCCGCGCCTCAGCACCGGGGTCCGTACCGCCCGCAGCGCGCCGGCGGCCGGTGAGCCGGCCGGGTCGAGGTGGGCCTCTAGGAAGGTGAGCAGGTCGTGCGGGGTGGACCGGACGGCCCCCGCCGCCTGGAAGCCGCCCGCGTCGAAGGCCGGTACGGGGGTGCGGCCGTCCTTGCGGTGCCCGGTGGCGTCGGTCTTCTCGTCCTCCGCGCGCAGGGCCGTACCGCTCAGGCCGAGGGGGCGCAGGACCTGCCCGGTGAGCAGGTCCTCCCATGCCGTGCCGGTGACGGCGGCGACGGCGTGTCCGAGCACGGACACTCCGTAGTTGGAGTAGCGCCAGCGGGTTCCGGGGCGGTGCCTCGGCCGGTGGCTCAGGAAGGTGTCGGTCAGCCGATCGGCCGGGCAGCGGGCGTAGGGATTGGTGCGCCAGGCGGGCAGGGCCCGTAGGACGAAGCCGGCCGGCAGGGCGGGCAGCCCCGACGTGTGGGTGACGAGGTGGGCTAGCGTCGCGGGGTCGGGGCCGACCGGCCGAGCGGGATCCAGGCAGGCGGCGGCCGGTTCGCCCCCGGTGAGCACACCGCTGCGGATCAGCCGGGTCAGCAACAGTCCGGTGAGCGTCTTGGAGGCCGACCCGATCTCGTAGCGCAGGTCCTCGCGGGAGACGGTGGGGGGCGGGGTGGTGCCTCCGCTGTGGAGGGTGCGCCGGCCGTGCCGGGAGACGGCGAAGACGACATCTGGTGCGTCGGAGACGTCGACGGCGTTGGCCAGCCGTTCCCGCAGGGCCGCCTCCTCGGCGGGTCCGTGGGGGCGGGACTCCGGCGGGGTGGCGTCCTCCTCGTCGGCCGGATCGCCCGGCCAGGTCGTCGGACGGCCTGTCATGAGCCGCTGTGCGCCAGTTCGGTGAGGGCGCGGGAGGTGGCCAGCAGGGAGGCGAAGGCGGCGACCAGTGTCGAGTGGTAGACGACGTCGAACACGGCCTCCGGGTCGCCCTCGGGCATCGTCCGTATCGCGGGCATGGCGCCGTCGGGCTGCTGCGCGGCGGCGAAGCCCCGCCAGGCGGACTCGTCGAGGGTGGGCCGGGGCAGACAGGCGTCGACGACGAGGAGCTCGCCGAGCAGGTCCCAGCGTTTCAGGTCCAGCCAGTCGTCGATCCAGACCGGTAGCCAGGTGGCGAGGTAGTCGGCGATCGGGGCCGGCAGGCCGTCGGGGTCCTCGCCCCAGTCGGTGAGGTGGAAGACGGTGTGCGTGATGTCGTAGGCGGTGTGGCCCTCGACCGTCCAGGGTTCGGGTGTGCCGGCCAGCCAGGTGGTGCCCACCAGGTCGGCCTCGGAAGGCCGGGCCGGCAGGCCGAAGCGGCGCTGGAAGGCGGCCAGGCCCAGGCGCCGGGTCGGCGTCACCGGGATGCGCCTGAAGCTGTCCAGCCGGTGGTTGAGGACTGTGGCCCGCTCCACCTCGGGCTGGCTGTAGCCGAGCTCCTTGAACGGCAGGTACACCTCGAAGGGGATCGGTGAGAACGGCTCGACGCGCTGCGCGCGCACCAGCATGCGGCCCCCGTCCAGGGTTTCGCGCCAGGTGTGGTCGAGCAGTTGGCGGGCCAGCTGCGCCTGCCGGGATCCCGCGACGCCCTCGCGGAAGAGCACCTTGCAGACGAGGGCGAGTTCACCGATCGGCTTGAAGCGTTCGAGGAAACCGATCTCGGGGTCGACGTCCGGCTCCAGCCGGAAGCCGTCACGGTGGGCCCACAGCCACTCCAGGGCACCGGCCCCGACGCGGTGGATCAGGCGGGTGTCCGTCATCTCGGCACTCCTTGTCCGACGTGGTTCACGTCCCTCAGCCGTGCCGTGGTGAGGGACGCCGCGAACGCGGCCATCAGAGTGGAGTGGTAGCAGTCGGTGAAGGCGTAGGGCTCCGCGCTGCCGGCGGCGCCGGCGGTGTCCTGCACGGCGCCCTCCTCGGGGATCGCGCCGGACACGTGCTGCGCCGCCGCGACGCGGTGCCAGGCGTCCTCCAGAGCGGCCGGGTCCGGCGGACGCGGCACGCTCGCCGCCACCGCCAGCAGCTCGCAGCTCAGGTCCCACATCCGGGCCTCCAGGCAGGTGTCGAGCCAGGGCGGCAGCCAGTGCAGCAGGTAGTCCGCCAGGTCCGCCGGCACCCCCTGGGGGTCGTGTCCCCATTCGGTGAGGTGGAAGACGACGTGGGTGAGCGCGTAACCGGCCGCGCGCTCGAAGGTCCAGGGTTCCGGCAGTCCGCCGAGCCAGGTGCGGCCCAGTGCCTGCGGCACGCGGCCGTGCGGGCTCAGGCCACTGCGCCGCTCGGCCTCGATGACGCCGAGCCTCCGGGTGGGGTACTGCTCGGTCACCCGCCAGCCGCGGGTCCGGGCCACCACGGCCGCGGACGCCTCGTAGCCGGTGTGCCGGTGGCCGGCCGAGGCGAAGGCCGCGTACACCTCCAACGGGTAGGACGCGAAGGGCTCCAGAGACTGCATCAGCAGGAACAGCTCTCCCCGGCGGGTCTGCTGCCAGGCGAAGTCCAGCAGGTCTGACGCGCGGGTGTGGAGCGGGTCCGACGGTGGAGTGCCCGCGGACACGGCCGCGCAGACCTGGGCCAGTTCGCCCAGGGGTTTCCAGGTGTGGTTGACCTGGCCGTCGGCGGCCAGCGCGTCGTCACCGAGCGCGAAGCGGTCACGATGGTCCCACACCCAGGCCAGGGCGGCCTCCTCGACCGCCCGGACGTTCACAGCGACACCACGGCCGGCATCAGCCGGGCCGCCTCCAGTTGCAGGGCCACCCGCGGGTCGTTGCCGCCCATGAGCCGTACGAAGTCGAGTCCGGCCTCGAGGCCGAGGGTGTCGGGCACGCCGTCCAGGAGGGTGAGCCAGCGTCCGGCGCCGGCGGCCTGCTGCCAGTCACGGCGGCGGACCGCCCGTACGAAGCCGCGGGCGACGTCCACCGGACGGCGCCGGGCCACACGGGTCACCGCGCACTCCTCGCCGGGCAGCGCGAGCGGGGCGAGTACCGCGAGCTGGTGGGTCAGCAACTGCCAGCCCGCGTCGTCGAGCCAGCCGGCGCCGGGTTCGGCGGCCGGGTCGTCGGCGAGCGGGTCGGTCAGCGGCTGCTCGAGCCGGCGCAGGGCGCGGGCCATCGCCCAGTGGCTCCATACGACGGTGGGGGCCGCTTCGGCGCGCGGCGGATGGGTCGCCACGGCGTCCTTGAACACGGTGAGCTGTCCGGGATCGGGCGCGACGCGCAGGAGGGCGGTGGGCAACAGCACGTCGGCGCCCAGGACCCGTACCGCCGCGACGGCGACGCCTTCGCCCGCGCCGCTTCCCGCCAGGGTGCCCCCCGCTCGCACGTGGTCTCCGCTCCGAAGAGCGGAGACCACGTCGGAAGCGAGGTCCAGCACCGTCCCCCGGAGAAGGGCTGACGTGCTCGACTGCTCCATCTCAATGCTCCCGTCGGTCCGTCAGCCCTTCTTCGGGCGCGGGGTCGGCGGCGAGAGCAGCAGCTTGCCACCTCCGGCCTGCAGGGCGAGCGCGGCGCACTCGCGGCTGTCGCGGAAGACTCCGTCGGGCTCGGCGGGGTTCAGTGCCGCTTCGATGTCGATGTTCTCGGTGCGGACTTCCTCGAGCACCTTGTCCTTGGAAGGCATTTCACCATCTCCCTCTGGTAGCCGAAGGCCTTCACACCACAGGTGTCCGGGAAGTCACAAAACATGCCCGCCTTCTCAAATTTCCCAG